>JAVEEJ010000330.1 GCA_030840515.1 Frankiaceae bacterium
CACTGAGCCGCTGCAGCGCGGCTGTCCCGGTGGTCGCTCCACGCCCGAGACGCTGCGGGACCTCCAAGGCCAAGCCCGACGACGGCGACGACCACGATCAGCGCTACGACAAAAGGACGGCGCACGCTCACTGCGGTCATATCGGCTCGAAGGCCGGCGGCCTGAATGTGCTCACGCTGTCGGTGAGGAAGATCTGACCTTGGGCGTCGCGGGGCGTGTTCAGGCCTGCAGCTCCGCCAGAGCCGTACGGATCACCGGCGGTAGGTCACCCGGACTCGTCACGATGGTCTGGGCGCCGGCCGCCTCGAGCTCGCCCGGTTCGGCGAAGCCCCAGCTCACGCCGACACTGCCCGCGCCCACGGCGTGTGCGGCGATGACGTCTGCCGCGCGGTCGCCGACCATCACCGCCGCAGGTCCATCACACCCGGCCCGCGCCAAGGCGAAGCGCACCACGTCGGTCTTGTGGCCGCGGGAGCCGTCCATCGTGGCGCCGGCGACGAACTCGAAGTACTGGTCCAGGCCGAAGTGCTCCAGCACGCGCTCGGCGAACTGCGTCGGCTTGGAGGTCGCGACCACCAGCCGGGCGCCGTCCGAAGCCAGCTGGATGAGCGAACTCTCGATCCCGTCGTACACGCGGTTCTCGAAGAGTCCGGTATCCGTGTAGCGCTCCCGGTAGAGCCGCACCGCTTCGTCGGTCTGCGACCCCGTGAGCCCGAGCGCGGCGAAGGAGTCGTGCAGCGGCGGGCCGATGAACCCGCGTAGCTGTGCGGTGGTCAGAGGAGTCATGCCGAGGCGGTCGATCGCGTAGTTCAACGATCTCGCGATTCCCACGAACGGATCGGTGAGGGTGCCATCCAGATCCACGAGAACCAGCATCGAGGGGTGAGGCTACCGGTGCCGCGTCTCACGCGGCGCGGCGCCGCCCGGGAGCCGTCGTACTCGTGACCGCGCGAATGACTGCACTCAAAGCCAGTCCTGCGAAGCCCATCGCTCCCGCTTGCCACAGCCGGTCTGAGGCGGCGGCGTTGCAGGCGCTGGCCTCTTCCGGGTACTCGACCGAGTGCGCCGGTTGGAACGCCAAGGAGATGGGAGCGCGTTCGCAGCTGCCACTCGCGGTGTTGGTGGGGAGCGCCAAGGTGACGCCGACCAACGCGACGGTGAACAGTCCTACGGCGATCCAGCCCTTCACGTCGCGATCACCGGCTCATCCTCGCCCACGCCCGTGACGGGGGAAAGGACCTCCCGAGGGGTCACTCGGCCGACGAGCGGTACCGCCGCGCGTGGGCAAGGATGCCGACGTGAACAAGCTGACTCGTGCTTCTCCCTATCTCCTGGCCGGAGTCTTCGTCGTGGCGGGTATGACGCACTTCGCGATGCCGCGGCCGTATGAGTCGATCGTGCCTTCTCCGTTCCCGCCGCGGGAGACGGTCTATGCCAGCGGCGTGGCGGAGCTGGCTCTGGCGGCGGGTCTGGCTGTTCGCCGTACTCGTCGCCTCACGGGTTGGGTCAGCGCCTTGTTCTTGCTCGCGGTCTGGCCGGCCAACATCAAGATGGCGCTGGACGGTGGGCGGTTCGGCGACGCGCCGGTCGCGTTGACCTGGGCGAGGGTGCCCTTGCAGATTCCGCTCATCCTCTGGGCGCGTGCGGTGGCGCGGCGCGCGTGACCTCGATGAGACCTCATCCCGGCAACCTTCGAGACGACTCAGGCGTCTGGAGGTCATGAGCCGCTCGGTCCGTCGCAGCCTCGCCTGCATGCTGGCCGTGCTGTGCCTACCGGTCTTCGGCGGGGCAGCGCGGGCCACCACGTCGACCGACTCGATCGCCGCCGCGGCCTACGCCAGGATGACCACGGCGCAGCGCATCGGTCAGCTGTTCATGGTGGGGGAGCCCGCCACAGGAGCGACCAGCACCGCGCGCTCGACCCTCGCCCGTTACCGCGTGGGCAACGTCATCCTGATGGGCAAGTCATCAGCCGGAACCGCAGCGGTTGCGGGTGTCGCAGCGGCGCTGCGCGGCTCGACCACACAGGCAGGCGTTCGTCCCTATGTGGCGGTCGACCAGGAAGGTGGCTACGTCCAGCACCTGACCGGCCCGGGCTTCTCCACCATCCCGACCGCGCTTCGCCAGGGACAGTTCACGACCGATCAGCTCCGCGCTGACTGGAAGATCTGGGCCACCCAGCTGCACAGGGCAGGGATCAACCTCGATCTGGCTCCGGTCGCCGACGTCGTGCCGGCGAGCGTGGGCACGGCGAACCAGCCGATCGGCAGGTACTACCGCGAGTACGGCCACACGACGTCAGTGGTCGGTCCGCACGTGAGTGCAGCGGCGCAGGGCATGGCCCAGGCAGCGGTCGGAGCGGCCGCCAAGCACTTCCCGGGCCTGGGTCGAGCGACCGGCAACACGGACACGGCGAGCGGGGTGACCGATCCGACCACTCGACACGACGCCTACCTTGCGGCGTTCCGCAGCGCCATCAGTGCGCCGACGCCCTTCGTCATGGTCTCCACCGCGATCTATCCGAACATCGCCCCGCACACGATCGGGGCCTTCTCGCACCTGATCGTCACGACGATGCTGCGCTACGACCTCGGCTTCTCCGGCGTGATCGTCTCCGACAGCCTGCAGGCCAAGGCAGTCAGCGCCTACAGCTATGCGAGTCGGGCGATCCTGTCGCTGGACGCGGGCGTCGACATCCTGCTCATCACGACCGACGCACCGCTGTCGGCGATGGTCTCGGCGATCGCTCAGCGGATGACGTCGCACAGTGACTTCGCCTCGGTGGTCAAGACGGCCGTGATGCGGGTGCTCAAAGCGAAGGCAAAGGCCGGGCTGATCACGGGTTGAAACAAGGGGTCAGGATCGGCGGACGCGCAGGAACAGGTGGGTGTCGTCGGACAGCACGTGCCCCACGTTGCCCGACCAGCCCTCGATCGGTGAACCGGAGATCAGCCGTCCGCTGTCGCCGCCCAGGACCGACAACGCGATCGTGAGGCAGAGCTCGTCGAGCCGCCCGCTGAGGGCGAGGTCGCTGAGCAGCCGTGGTCCGCCCTCGCACAACACGCGGGTGAGGCCGCGGTTGGCGAGCGCGTCGATGGCGGCCCACAGGTCCACCTGCTCGTCGCCCGCCACGATGATGTCCGCGATCTCACCGACGCGCATCCGGTCATCCGGGGGTGCTGCCTCGACGGTGATGACAACCGGTCGCGCGGATGCGGCGCGGAAGAACGGGGTGGACAGGTCCAGGTCGAGGCTGCGGCTGACGACGGCGATCGGCGGGACTCCGGCCTGTCCCCGCGCGCGTCGTACTCGCATCCGCTCGGGGCTCGGTCGCGCCGGCCCGTAGCCCTCTTTGCGGACGGTCCCTGCGCCTACGAGTACGACGTCGCACACGCCGCGCAGCGTGCTGAAGACCTTCTTGTCCGCAGGTGAGGACAAGCCACCGGAGACGCCCGACGCATCGCGTACGGCACCGTCGAGCGAGCTCACCATGTTGGCGCGCACCAGGCCCTCGGGGTGCTCGTAGAGCGCGTCGAGGTCGACGGTGCTCCCGTCGCGCGGCAGCAGAAGGTGCATGCGGTGACCCTAGAGGGGCATGATCAGTCCATGACAACAGCCACACGACGCAAGTCGGGCGCCCGCAAGACGACAGCCAAGAAGACAACAGCGCGAAAGGCGACTGCGAAGAAGACCACCGCACGCAAGACCAGCGCGCGAAAGACCACTGCTCGCAAGAGCACTGCGCGCAAGTCGACGGCTCGCAAGACAGCCGCCCGCAAGACCACGGCCAGCGCACCGCGTGCATCCGCACCGCCCGCCGGCAGTGCTGACCTGGCGGGTGGGCTTCGCGCCTATCTCGGCGCGGTCGACGCGGAGGTTCGCGCGGTCAGCGCGCTCTCGGAGCGGATCGACTCGCTCGTCGCCGACCTCAACGCGGCTCGTGACGAGCAGGCCAAGCGGCTCATCGTGCTCGACGAGCTGCGCGCGTCAGTGTCGGACGGCAGCCTCGGGTCGTTCCTCGACCAGGCGATCCGCCCGCGCAAGACCCGCGTCGTCGAGGTCGTGCCGAAGCGCCTGAGGTAGTCGAAGCTGTTAGAGGTCGCGGAGCCGGGCGGGTTCGAGCCGCCCGGCCCAGCGGCCGCAGGCATAGACGGCGAGTGCGCTCGCGGTGCAGACGCCGGCCACAAGACTCGCGAGGTAGGTCCACGGCACGGTGATGTGCTCCGGTGCTGGATCGAAGATCCCGGTCAGCACCTTCACCAGCGTGTAGGCGATCGCGGTCCCGATGCCGATGCCGCCGGCCACCCCCGCCACGACGAGGGCCCGTGCCTCGCTCCACAGGAACGAGGCCCGCTGGCGTGCGCTGGCCCCGAGGACTCCGAGCGCGACCAGGGATCGGGTGCGCTGGGCGGCTCCGACCACGAGAGCGAGTACGGCGCTCGCGAGAGCGAGCAGCACTCCGAAGCCGATGCCGAGCCGGGAGAGCCCGGACAGGTCGGTGGCGGCAAGACCCGACGCAGTGGTCACGGCGGCGGTCTCGGTCGCGGTGTCGGAGACCGTGACTCCCGGCTGGGCAAGCAGGTGCCGAAGCGCTGCACCGACCTTCTTGGGGTGGTCGGTGCGGACCAGCAGCGTCTCGGGTGCGCTCCTCCCGGTCACCTGCGCCACGTAGGAGGCGTTCGCGACGACGAAGCTGTCCCGCGGCGCGGTGGCGAACTCCGTCACAACGCCCACGACGTGGAACGGCACGGCGCGATACGTCCCGGCGGTGTCGCGCAGCCGAAGCCGAATGAGGTCGCCGGGGCGCAGCTGGTAGTCGTGCAGGGTCTCCTGCGACACCAGTGCGCCATCGCGCGTAGCCCCCAGCTTGGTAAGGACCTGATGCACCGAGCTGCCGGGTGTGAACGCGTTGAGCAGAGGGGCGGCCTGTCCGATGGTCGCAGCGTTCACGCCGTAGAGGTCCTGCAGATCGGGTCCCACGTAGGTCAGCCGGTGCAGCATCGGCTCGACGTGCTTGACGCCGCTCACCTTGGCGACGCGCGCTGCATCCAGCCCGGGGGTCACGGTGTCGGGTGGCACGGTCACGGCGGCGTCGGAGCCGACCGTCAGCGCCACATCGATCCGGGCCTGCTTGTCGTAGGTGGCGGTGAAGACGCTCGTCGACACCGCCACGCCGATCGCGAGGCCGAGGCCGGTCGCACCGCGTGCGATCAGCCGACGCCGCCGCCGCACCGTCGCGGCGCGCAGATCCGGCACCCTTCCTGAGGGGTCGCGCTTCGGTCGCCGCCGCCCGCGCTTGAGCACCGAAGCAGTGACGCGCCACAGCAGCAGTCCCAGGCCTGGCCACGCGAAGGCGGGAGCGAGCAGGGCGGCGTAGTCGACGGACGCGACAGGGAGTCCCTCGGGTACGACGACCACCTTGTATCCGTTGCGCGACGACAGGTAGAGCACCAGCCCGGCGACGCCCAGCAGGACGACGTCGAGCCCGAGCCGTAGCGCCAGCGGCTGGCGGGTGGTCGGCAGTGCCGTCGTGGTGTCGCTGATGCTCGGCGGGTCGGACCTGCGGAGCAGCCGGGCCACGGGCCACAGCTCGGTGAGCAGGGCGAGTGCGAACCCGAGTGCTACCGCGCCGGTCAGCCAGACCCCGTCGACGGGGACGTGCCGACCGAGCGCCAGCCGGGTCACGGCGTACGCGCCTGCGACTCCAAGACCGGCCCCCAGTGCACCGTCGAGCAGTGCGGGGGAGCCGACCAGAACGGCGGCGCGTGCGGGGGTCGCGCCGCGCAGCCTGAGGATGCCCAGCTCGCGGCGCTGCCTGTCGGTGCGCAGCGCCACCACGAGGGCGGTGACGATGCCGGCGAGGACGACACCGGGAGCGCCGAGCAGCAGCACGAGCAGCCGGGCGTAGAGCGCGTCCTCCCGGGCGGCGGACAGCGCTGCGCCGAGGTTGTCCCCGACGAGGGCGGCGCCGGCGACTTTCACCGCGAAGTTGTTGGCGCGCTGCGTCACCAGCACCGACGCCTGGTCAGGGTCGTGAGGAAGGGCGCTGTGGTTGAAGCGCACGTGGAGTTGGTGAACCACGGCGCGTCCGGCAGTCACGCGGGCGAAGTCAGCCGACGGCACGATGAGGACGTTGTCGGGAGGAGCGCTTGCGCCCGATCCGGCGGGGGCGCCGACGACCTGGAAGAACGAGTCGGCCGCCGGCAGGTCGACGATTCCGGCGACGGTGAGCTTCGCGCCTCCTACGACCGCGACCGAGTCGCCGACAGTCGCGGCCAGGTTGGCCGCGGTCTGCTGCTGTAGCCGGATCCCGCTGCGCGACCCGAGCAGGGCCTTGAGCTCACGCGGCGCGAAGGCTGCGTAGTCAGGCGGCAGGCCGACGACGTACGCACGACCCGTTGTCCGGGTCGCCCCGGCTGTGGTGCTGGTCAGGCCTGGGACCACGGCAAGGTCGACCGAAGCGATGCCCGCGACGCCGGGAATGGAGCGCAAGGCCGCCGTCACGTCGGCGACGCTGCCGGCCGGGGTCACCTGGACCTGCCAGTCGACCGGCACTCGCGCGGCAGCCCGCACACTCAGATCGGCCCTGGTGGCGCTGATGAACGACCCGACAGCGGCGAGGTAGGACACGACGAGGCCGACGGCGAGCGCCGCCGCGATCGTCTCGGGGAGCCGGCGGCGAAGGGTGGCCCAGACCAGCGTGAGCGGGTTCATGCCGCTTCCTCGAGTCGTCCGTCGTCGAGGTGCAGCACGCGGTGCGCGCGCGCCGCGACCTCCGGGTCGTGGGTGGCGATGACGAGCGCGAAGCCTTCGCGTGCTCGAGCCGCGAGCAGCCCAAGGACGCGCGCCCCGGTGGCGCGATCCAGCGAGCCGGTCGGCTCATCGACGAGCAGCACGGCCGGGTCGAGCGCCAGCCCGCGTGCGAGCGACGTGCGCTGAGCCATCCCGCCGGAGAGCTCGGATGGGAGGGCGTCTGCTGCGTCAGCGACGCCCAGGGCCGCGAGCTCCGCGCGCGACCGCTCCTCGGCCTGGTCGGGATCGGCCCCGTGCAGCCGCATCGCCAGCATCACGTTCTCCAGTGCGGTGAGCTCGGGGATGAGCGACG
>JAVEEJ010000342.1 GCA_030840515.1 Frankiaceae bacterium
GGCCCGATGAGGGCGTGCACCCGGCCCGGGGCCAGGTCCAGGTCGACGCCGTCCAAGGCCCGCACCCCGCCGAACGAAACGGCGAGCCCCC
This sequence comes from Frankiaceae bacterium, assembly GCA_030840515.1. Taxonomy (GTDB): domain Bacteria; phylum Actinomycetota; class Actinomycetes; order JAVEEJ01; family JAVEEJ01; genus JAVEEJ01. The sequence continues at coordinate 92 of JAVEEJ010000342.1, forward strand.
GGGCCTCGAGCAGGGGCCCATCCGGGACCTCCTCCGGCCCTGCCCCCCGAAAGTGGGCAGGGCCGGAGGAATTGCTCACGGAGCGTGACGGGGGCTCGGCTGCACGCTCCGGCGACCACATCCGCCGCGCGCCGTGCCACCTGTCCCGCAGCACCAGGACGAGCACGAGGACCACGGCAGTCGTGAGGCCGCGCGCACGCTCGGGGTCTGCCCCGGCTGCTTCGGCGACCCGGTCGGCCAGCGTGAGGCCCAGCCCCACGACCGCCGCGCCGACCAGCGGTGCCCACCACCGCGGCAGCGGCACCGCCAGCACGGCCACCAGCAGCTGAAGGGACAGCAGCGGCGAGACATCACCCGGCGCCACGACTCCGGTCACGGTCAGCAGACCGGCCCCCGCGAAGCCGGCGACTCCCGCGGCCACCGCCATCACGGACCGCCGTCGGGCCGCCACCGGGATGCCCACCGCCGCCGCGACGTGCGGGTTCTCGCGCAGCGCGGCGAGGTCGAGACCGGCAGGACCCGACTCCAGCCTCCACATCGCGGCCAGCAGCAGCAGCGCGGCCACCCCGGCGATGATCACGTGGCTCACCGGCAGCAGGACCAGGTCGAGCCCCATCGTCGGCGAGACCAGGTGCGCTGGGGATGGTCGGACCAGGCCCTGCGCTCCGCCGGACAGGCTCGGGAAGGCGACCAGGACCGCCGCCACCAGCCAGGCCAGCGCCCAGGTGGCCAAGCCGAGGGCTGCGCCTTCCAGCCGCGCCGCGGCCCCGGCCACCAGCCACCCGGCCGCAGCCGCGAGCGCGATGGCCGCGAGCACCGCGATGCCGAGCGGGAGGCCGAGCCCGAGCGGCCCGAGCAGCGCGACCCCGAAAGCGCCGACCGCGACGAACGCGCCCTGACCCAGCACGGGCATGCCCGCGTAGGTGACGGGCAGCGAGAGGCCGAGTACGGCGACCAGCAGGTAGAGGTCGCGCGCCAGGTCGACGCTCACGGCTGCACCTCTGCAGGCCGTCGGCCGCGCAGCCCGTCGGGACGCAGCGCGAGGACCAGCAGCAGGACGGCGAGCGGCAGCACGTCCTGCCACGCAGGCCCAGGCCCCGGGGCCGCCACGGCGACCTGCTCGATGACCCCGAGCGCTAGACCTCCGAGCAAGGCGCCGCGCAAAGAGCCGAGCCGGCCGATGAGCGCTGCGGTGATCCCCTTCAACCCGAGCATGACCCCTGAAGCGGCGCCCACCGGGTGGCTAGGCGCGTCGAGCAGCCCCGCGACCGCAGCCAGCAGGCCGGCCAACGCCACGCCGACCAGCACGGCCCGGCGGACGTTGACGCCGCAGAGCGCGGCGGCGTCGACGTCGTCGGTGACCGCGCGCAGCGCCCGCCCGGTCGAGCTGCCCACCACCAGCCGGTCGAGCAGCAGCCCGGAGACGAGGCCCACCGCCAGCACTCCGAGGGTGCGCACCGGCAAGCTCCCGCCCCCGGGGAGGGTCAGCACACCGGTAGCGGTCAGCTGGTCGAGCCGCAGCGGGTCGGGCACCGCGTAGCCCTGCTCGGGCAGCAGCAGGCCGAGCCCTTCCCGCACCAGCAGCCCGGCGGCCACCGTGCCGGCCACCCAGGCCACCGCGTCCCCTCGTCGCAACGCCGGCCTGACCGCGAGCTCGAACACCAGCAACGACAGCCCCACCCCGAGGGCGAGCGCGAGCACCACGAGCGAGACGGACCCGCCCACGCCGAGCCCGGCGGCGACCGGGGTGCGCCCCACCACGACGAGGACCGCGCCGAGCACCGCCGCGACGACCAGGTCGCCGTGCGCCAGCTGGTAGATCCGGGCCAGCCCCGCGAGCAGCGAGAAGCCGCAGCCGACCAGCCCGTAGACCGCGCCCACGGACAACCCGGTGAGGACGGCCTGAAGGAGTACGCCGGCGCTCACGCGGCGAGACTAGGGCGCGTCGAGGTCGCCGTACTCGCTCCCAGGCTCTGCAGGGCTAGGGCGCGAAGGGCAGCGGCGAGGGGCTCCCAGTGGGCGTCGGCAGCAGCGGCGAGGTCCCGAGCACGCCCTGCCGAGCGACAGCGACGAGCCAGAGCGTGAAGCAGTCGGTCTTCGCCGCCATCCGGTAGGTCCCGCGCAGGTTGCCGTAGACCCACGGTGCGTCGGCCTCGCTCGGCTCCGCGTCACCGCGCCCCAAGGTGAATCCGGCTTTGGGCACCGCGCTGATGACGAAGAGCACCCCTCGGCGGAGTGACGTTCGGGTGCTGAACCGGACGATCTTCAGGCCGGCCAGGTCGGTCTTGATCGGGACCGCCGCCGTGGCGTCCGGTGGCTTCGGCAGCGCCTGGGGGAAGTCCTTGGGCCAGATGACCTTGGACGGCTTCCCGTCGCCGGGGCAGCGAGTCTCGGTGGGCGCGGGCTGCGGGCTCAGCGTGGGCACCGCGTCGGGCGAGCTGCTGGCGCAGGCGGCCAGCAGCGGCAGGGTCGCCAGCGCGAGCACAAACCGACGCACCACGAGCTCCTTCACTGGCTGGGACGCGGGCAAGGGTAGTCGGCGGCGCCGAGACCGCCTCCCGAGCGCGTTCGGCAAAGCGGGGCATTGGCCACAGATCGGCTAGGTCCTGCTGCCGAACGGGTGACATTCCCTCAAGGGCCCGCAGATCTTGGACGACGCATTGATTGGTCACCGTCCGTGACCACGCGCACCGAACCGACAAAGGCAAACCCGTCGCGAGGCGGGGACGCAAAGCCAGGGGTCCCTCCGGGACAGCCCAGCCACCGAAGCGGAGTTGCACATGTCTCTGGGGTCCCGCCTGGTGGGGATTGCCGTCGGATCGGCCCTTGCGGTCGCCACCGCCGTGCTGCCCGCCACCGCCGCCCTGGCTACGGTCAGTGAGCCCCTGCACCAGTACCGCGGTGCCCAGCTTCACCTGATGTGGGGCGAGAACACCTCATCTGACATCACCCGTCAGCTGGACATGCTCGCCGCGACCCACGCGGACTCGGGTCGCCTCGACGTGGCGTGGAGCTCGCTGCAGGACAGCAACGCCGCCACCTTCGCCTCCTGGTACGTCAGCAAGCTGGACTCCGTCGTGGCGGGCGCCTACGCCCGAGGCATCAAGCTGATCCTCACGCTGCAGGAGACGCCGTGCTGGGCCTCCAGCGCGCCGGACAGCGTCAAGCAGAGCTGCGCGGGCGCCTACTGGGACCGGGGTGTCACGCACTACGCCCCCACCAACCCCGGCGACTACGCCGCGGCTGCCCGCTACATCGCGCAGCGCTACGGCACCCGGATCGCCGCGCTCGAGGTCTGGAACGAGCCGAACTGGGACGACGGCACGATCGCGGCGAACCTCATCGCGTCGGACAAGGCCACCGCCTACGTCGGGATGCTGAAGCCGGCGTACACCGCCGTGAAGTCCGTCTCGCCGGACCTGCCGGTGCTTGCCGCCGCCATGGCCTTCTCCGACATCGCCTGGCTGCAGTCGCTCTACGCCAAGGGAGCGCGAGGGTCCTACGACGGCATCTCGGTGCACCCCTACAACGAGTGGCGCGCCATCGGCGCACCGCACGACGCGGCGTACGCCAAGTACGACTTCAAGCAGGGCCTCACCGCGTTGCACACCGCGATGCTCAACGCCGGCGACAGCTCACCGCTCTGGATCACCGAGATGGGCTGGAGCAGCTGCACGGACGGCGGCGGCACCGACCGCTGGTGCGTGACCGAGGCCCAGCAGGCCAGCTTCCTTCCGGGCGCTGTGCAGCTCGCCGCCAGCTGGCCCTGGATCCACAGCTTCATCGTCTACAACCTCCGCGCGAAGGGCTCCTCGCTGTCGGACCGGGAGGCGTGCTTCGGCTTGGTGCACAAGGACTACAGCGTCAAGCCGGCGCTTGCCGCGCTGACGTCCGCGTTCGCTGATGCCGCTGCCGCGCCGGCACCCGTGGTGACCACGAGCCCGAGCCCGGTGGCCACCCCGAGCCCCGTCGCCACCCCGTCACCCGCGCCGGTGCCGGTGCCCGTCGAGACCAGCACACCCACGCCCGCCCCGACAAGCACGGGTGCACCGGCTCCGTCGACCACCGTTGTCCCGCGGGTCAAGCGCCCACACCTTCCGGGTGGCCTCAGCCCGCTCACGGGCGGCCGCGCGGCCGTCCAGCACCACAAGGCGCTCGCGGGCCAGGCCCTCAAGGCGCACATCGTGATCGGCCGCACGCCGCAGCTCGGTCACGTGTCCCTGGCGAGCGCGCTGCACCTGCGGCGGGCGGCCCAGCGAGCGGCGCTGCTGATGGCGAACTCAGCGCCGTCGGGCTCGGCGGGCCTGGCCGGCACCGCGACCGCCGTGCGCCACGTGGCCACCCCGCGCTTCATGCTCTAGGCCGCGCCGGGATCCACTACCGTCGCAGCCGTGACCGTGCGCTCGCTGCCAGCGCCGTCCGAGCTGGTCCTCCCGGCTGCTCTCGGGATCGCCACAGTCACCACCGGACTCATCGTCGCCCTGGGGTGCTACCTCGTCGGCCCACTCCCCGTGATGCTGGCTGCGGGGGCGCTGGGCTACCTCGCGCTCGCGACGTTCCGCCCCGACCTGGGGCTGCTCGGCGCCGTTGCTCTCGCCCCGTTCGAGTCTGTGCAGCTGCCGCTGGCCGGGCTCGGCGGCCTCTCCCCGACCGAGGGTGCCTTCGTCGCCCTCGCCGTGGGCTGGACCGTGCGGCTCGCCCAAGGCCGACCGGTCGCCACCCCGCAGCTGGTGGACCTGCCCGCTGTCGTGTTCGTGGTGGCACTGCTGCCCGGCATCGCGCTGGGCGCGCCCGTCACCGTGGTGGCGAAGCTGTTCATCATGTGGGCGGCCTTCTTCATCGTCTCCCTCGTCGCCCGTGAGCTGACGCGCTCTCAGATCCGTCGGCTCCTGGTCACCCTTGCCGCTGTCGGCGCGGTCCTCGGAGGCCTGGGGGCGCTGAGCTACCTGCAGGGCGGCGGGGCCCAGGTCGCTGCCGACGGCACCTCTGTCTCGGGCCGGGCGAGCGCCGCCATCGCCGACCCCAACTACTACGGCGCCTACCTGCTGCTCGCGGTCGTGCCCGTGTCGGGACTGGTGGTGTTCGGGGTCGCGCGGTCCTGGCGGCGCGTGCTGGTGGCCGGGCTGGTGCTCCTCGGCTGCGTCGGCATCGTGCTCTCACTGTCCCGGGGCGCGCTTCTCGGACTGTTCCTCGCAGCGGGCCTGGTGCTGCTGTCCACCAGCCGCAGCCGCGTGCTCACCGTCTCGCTGACGGTGCTCCTCGTCGCGGTCACCGCGGCCGGACTCAACCCGCTCCTCAAGACCAGGGCACTGGAGGTCGCCGACACGCGGCTGTCCTCGATCACCTCCACGAGCACCAACAACGAGCGGCCGCTGCTGTGGCACGCCGCGATCGACGTCGCCGAGAAGCACCCGCTGTTCGGGATCGGTGCGCTGCAGTTCGAGTCGGTGACCCAACGGCGTGGCATCACCCAGCGCGGCCTGCCCTTGTCGAACGTGCACAACAGCTACCTGAACATCGCAGTCGAGCTCGGACTGGTCGGGCTGTTCGCCTTCCTGGCCTGGGTTCTCGTGCTCGCTCGAGGGCTGGGCATCGCGCTGCGCGGCAGTCGCTGGTCACGCGCCGCCGCGGTGGGGGTGGGTGCGACGCTCGCCGGCTTCCTGCTCCAGTCGCTGACCGTCTCGCCCTATCAGGTGCAGCTGATCCAGGCCACGTTCTTCCTGCTCGCCGGCATCTCGCTGCGTCTCGCCGAGCTCAGCGGCGATGACGTTCCGGAGGAGAGCTAGGACCAGGAGTCGGGACCGGTAGCTCCGCGGCTCGAGCCATAGGGCGCGATGATCCGCACGCCGGAGGACTGCTCAGCGGAGCCAGCGCCCTGAGGATGAGCGGGCGCGGGATCGTCCTCCGCGGTCGAGGCTTGCGGCGCCGGCTCCTCGGTGGGGAGCACCTCCGACCCGGCGGGCTCAGCAGCCGGCTCGTCGTCCACTCGCAGCTGCTCGGAGCCAGCCTGCGGCACGGAGCCAGCCTGCGGCACGGACTCAGCCAGCGGCGCGGACCCGAACGACGGCTCTGGGTGGGGCAACGGCTCCTCCCGGGTGGGGGCCGCGACCTCGGGCGCCGGGACGTCGTCGACGTCCGGTGGCGGGGGCACCGGACCGGACGCGCCCATGCCGCGCTCGTGGCCTGCCAGCCGTGAGGCGAGTGCGGCGGGTGGCGCGCTTCTCGTGTCGCGGCGGCGACGACCCCGGGCGCCGCCCTCCTCGTCGTAGTCGTCGTCGTCGTAGTAGTAGCCGCTCTCGCCCAACTGCTCATCCGAGCGATTCAGCACGAACCCCAGCGGCGTCCCGCCGACGCGCTTGATCTGCTCCACGACACGGTGCAGCTCGCTGCGGCGGGCGACCTTGGGATCGACCACGATGAGGACGCCGTCAACCTCGGTCGCGACGATCGTCACGTCGGCGCCGACCGAGACCGGCGGGCAGTCGATGAGCAGCACCTCGGCGTATGCGGAGAGCGCCCGCAGCCGTTGCCGGCTGGCCGCGAAGCTCAGCACCACGTCAGGGTCTGGGGGCCTCGGGCCTGTCGGCATGACGGCGAGTCCGACCATGTCGGTGGAGAGCACCGCGTCCTCGAAGCTCGCCTGGCCGCGTAGGTAGCTGGTGAGCCCGGGCGAGTGCCGGACCTGTCGCGCGTCGAGGCCGAGCCGGCGTCCCAGCGCGGGGCGGCGCAGGTCGGCGTCGACCAGGAGGACGGAGCCCTCGACCAGCGACACCGTGGCGAAGGAGCGCCCGAGCTCGGCGACGACGGTCGACTTGCCCTCCTCGGGCCGGCTGCTCGTGACAGCCACGGTCTGCAGCGCCACCTCCGTGGCGGAGAACTGGAGGTTGGCCCGGAGCACGCCCACCGCCTCGAGGAAGCGCACCCGGTCCGAGGGCGCGCTGCCCCGTCTCGGCAGCACCCCCAGCACCGGCAGCTCGAACTCCCGGCTGAGCCGCTCGAGGTTGCGAACCCGGGTGTCGAGACGTTCACGCGCGATCGCGGCTGCGATGCCGAGCAGGGCACCGAAGACCAGGCCGACCAAGGTGTAGAGCGTGGGCTTGGGTCGCGCGGGGTTGCGCGGGACCGTCGCCCGGTCGGCCACGGACACCGAAGACGGGGCCGCCTGGGTCAGCTTCTGCGCGGCGTACGCGGTGAAGGTGCTCGCCCAGACGTTGGCCAGCTCCTGGGCGTGCTTGGGATCGGGGTCACTCGCGGTCACCTCGATGAGCTGGGTCTCGGTCACCACCGAGAACGACATCGCGTCGCGGGCCTTCGTGGCCGAGATGGGGAACGACAGGTTCTCCACCACGATGTCGGCGACGTTCTGGCTGCCGACCAGGTTGCCGAGGGTGCGGGCGTAGAACTGGAGCGAGTCGGACAAGCCGAACTTGTCAGTCCCGTCGGGCTGGTTCACCACGAGCTTCGCCGTGGTCTCGTAGACGGGCGTCTCGCGCTTGCTGATCACGGCCACCGTGAGGCCAACCAGCAGCGTCACCCCCGCCACCAGCCAGCGGCTGCGCCAGATGACCCGGCTCAGCGACTCGCGCCCTTCGGCTGCCACACGCCCTCCTTGGACTCCGCCCGAGTCTATGGCGGCGGCGGCTCCCCGGTCGGCCGTTTCCGGTCGCGTCGACCTGCGACGATGCTGGCGTGTCCCGGCCGTTGCGCGTCCTGCACGTCGCGCAGCCCACCACCGAGGGCGTGGCGGTGATGACCGCGGCCATGGCGGCCGACCAGGTGACCCGCGGTTGGGATGTCGCCGTGGCCTGCCCAGGCACCGGCGACCTGCCCGCCTGGACCAGCGCCGGCGGAGCGCAGCACCTCCCCTGGGCCGCGGCCAGAAACCCCGGTGCGTCAGTGCCCCGGGAGGTCGCCGCCTTGCGCGGACTGATTGAGAGGTTCGGGCCCGACGTCGTGCACCTGCAGTCGTCGAAAGCCGGGCTCGCGGGAAGGCTGGCCATCCGCGGACGGATCCCGACCGTCTTCAGCCCGCATGCCTGGTCCTTCCTCGCGAGCGCCGGACCGCAGGCCTGGGCGGCCCTGCGCTGGGAGCGCTGGGCCACCCGCTGGACAGCGGCCGTGGTCGCGGTCTCCGCCGCCGAAGCTTCCGCTGGCCAGGCAGCGGGCATCGAGGCGCGTTACGTGGTGGCGCGCAACGGCGTCGACCTCCAGCTGCACCCGGCGGCCGACGCGGCTGACCGGCGCGCGGCCCGCAGCAGCCTCGCTCTCGGTCCTGAGCCGCTGGCGGTCTGCGTCGGTCGCGTGTGCCGGCAGAAGGGCCAGGACCTGCTGCTCGCCGCCTGGCCGACCGTGCGCAGCGCGCTACCCGATGCGCTGTGCGTCCTCGTCGGAGACGGCCCCGACCTCGCGGCGGTGCAGAGCTCCCACGTGGCCGGCGTCCGCGCCGTCGGTCGGCGCGACGACGTGCCGTCGTGGCTCGCGGCGGCCGATGTCGTGGTGCTGCCGTCGCGGTGGGAGGGCCTCTCGCTGGCGATGCTCGAGGCGATGGCGGCCGGCCGAGCGCTCGTCGTCAGCGACGTCTCAGGCGCCACCGAGGCGTTGGGCGAGGTGAGTGCCGCCGTGCCCGTGGGCGACGTACCCGCTCTCGCAGACGCGGTCACCCAGCTGCTCGCAGACCCGCAACGGGCGGCGGCCGAGGGCGCCGCGCTGCGGCGGCGGGCGGAGGAGTTATTCGACCTGCGCCGCACCGCTGACGAGCTGGCCGCGGTCTACCTCGAGCTGTCCGGACGGCGCTGAGCCGCCGCGTCCCGAAGGACGTCGACGAGCAGCCGTGCACACGCAGCGGCGTCGGGGTGGTCCGCGGTGAGCTCGCGCCCTGCAGTCCCCATCCGGACCCGTGTCGCCGGGTCGGTCAGGTCACCGAGCGCGCGGGCGATCGCCTCGATGTCGCCGGGACTGACGACAACTCCCGCCCGGTCCTCGAGCCGTCGGGCGACGGCGCTGCCGGCGACGGCGACCACCGGCACGCCCGCCAGCATCGCCTCGAACGCCGCCGTGCCGAAGCCCTCCCGTGCGGGGTCACGGCGCGACAGCGGCCGGGTCAGGATGGCGAGCGCGTCGAAGCCGGCCAAGAGCCGCGAGACCTCGTCGACGTGACCGGCGAAACGAACCCGGTCGGCGACACCAACGCGCGCGGCCTCCCGGGCAAGTCGCGCGCCCTCCCCCGGGCTCGCCGGGTCGTCGTCCCCCAGCACCACCAGTTCCCACGCAGCAGCCTCGGGCTTGGCCAATGCCTCGATCGCGTCCTGCACCGCCTTGAACGGCACCAGGCGCCCCGCCATCGCGAGCACCGGTGCATCCCCGAGGACAACACCACCTGCCGCGAGCAGCGCGCGTGCCTCGGGGCGAGTCAGCGGTGGCCGTGCGGGACGCGGCGGCGGGATGATCACCGCGTCGGCGCGCCGGGTCGCCTCCGCGAGCTCCTCGACCGCGGCGATGACCCGCGTGGACATCAAGGCCACCGGCCGCGCCAGCGTCCCGTCGTAGTTGTGGTCGTGCTTGGCGAGGACAGAAGGGATGCGCAGACTGCGTGCGGCCGGAGCCGCGACGAGCTGCGCCTTCAGCACGTTGCCGAGGACGACGTCGGGACGAGTACGGCGCAAGTGCTGACGCAGCCTGAGCACCGCCCGCGCGAGGTCGAGGGGTGACCGCCCGACCGGGTCGACCGTCACCGTCGCCCCGAGCTCGCGGAGCTGACCGGCGAGCGGGCCGTCCGACAGCAGCACGGCGTCGACCTCGAGCCCGTCGGTCGCCGCGAGCAACGATCGCAACCACGACTCCGAGCCCCCGGTCCCACCGAACGCCGTGACGACGCAGACCCGCAGCCGCTCGCTCATCGGACGAGCTCCGCGCAGAGGGCGAGCACGCGCGCGAGGTGATCGCTCAGGTCGTGATCGCGTACGACGACCGCGCGGGCGGCGATGCCCTCGGCGGCGGCCAGTGCGGGATCGAGCAGACGCCGGACCAGCGCGCCCGCGAGAGCGTCCGCGTCGCCCAGCGGCACCACAGCCCCGACGTCGGGAGCGACCACCTCGGTCATGCCGGGCACGTCTGTCACCACGACGGACCGACCGGCCGCCATCGCCTCGAGCAGCGACAACGACATGCCCTCCCATCTCGAGGGGGCCGCGACGACGTCGGCTGCCGCGAACCAGCGGCCGACCTCGGTGGACGCACCGGCGAACCGCACACCGTCGACGCGGCGTGCCCGCAGCGCCTCGTCGTCCGGCCCAGACCCGACCAGCGCGAGCTCAGCACCCGGCACCGCGACGCGCACCGCGGGCCACGCATCGAGCAGCCGGTGCTGCCCCTTCTGGCGGTGCAGCCGACCGACGCACACGACGAGCGGAACCTCCGCGACCAGTCCCAGCTCAGCGCGCGCCGTCAGCCGATCAGTCGTGCTTGCCACCGGGTGGGCGCGCAGATCCACCCCGTTGGCGACGACCACGCAGCGCGCCCTGATGTGCTCGCGCTGCGCCACCTGGGCCTCTGCGCGGCTCACGCACAGCACGGCATCGGTCCACCGCGCCGCGAACCGCTCCCACCCGAGCGTCGCCCGGCGGACGGCCCCGGTGACCGCATAGAACGACCACGAGTGCGGTTGCAGCAAGGTCGGGATGCGGCGTCGGACGACGAGCCGCCCGGCGAGCCCGGCCTTCGACGAGTGCAGGTGGACCAACCCCGGCTCCACCGCGGCGACGACGTCCCGCAGCCGACTCAGCTCACGGGCAGTGGACAAACCCGGCTGAGGTCGGGCATCCCAGACGTGGTGGGTCGCGCCGCCGGCCAGCAACGCCTCGCGCCACGGCCCGTCGGCCGGCGCGGCCACCGCGACGTCCCACCCGGCGGCCACCTGCTCCCGGGTCAGGGCGGACAGGTAGCGCCCGACGCCGCCGTCGAGCGTCTCCGCCACGTGCAGGACCCGCACCGGGCTCCTCCCCGACCGACGACGCGCAGTCGCGCCGTACTCGTTCCCCCGGTCGTCGATCCCCGGCGGCCCTAGTCTGCCCCGGTGACCGCGCTCGGGTTCCGGCGGCGACCCGTGACGCTGATGTACCACGCCTTCAGCGTCGGCAAGGCCGCCCACGACCCCTACGACCTGCATGTCGACGTGGCAGCCTTCGAGGACCAGCTGCTCCGGCTTCGCGCGGCCGGATGGAAGGCGCTCGACCTCGACGGCTACCTCGGCTGGCGGCCCGGGGACCAACCCGGCTTCCTCGTCACCATCGACGACGGGTTCCAGTCGGCGGTGGACCTCGCGCTGCCGGTCCTGGCGCGACTCGGCGTGCCGTCGCTGATGATGCTGCCGGCGGGGCTGCTGGGATCCACCACGACCTGGCTCGAGGAGCAGCCGGACGCGCCGATCCTCTCCGCGGATGTCGTCCCGGACCTTGCCGCGGCCCGTATGGAGGTGGGCGGCCACGGCTGGGACCACCAGGACATGCGCACGCTGTCGGCGGCCGGCCTCGTCCAGCACACGACGGGCGTGGCCGAGCGGCTTCGGGAGCTGACGGGCGGCGGCGCGCCGCGCTCCTTCGCCTACCCGTTCGGCTGGCACGACACGGCGGCACGGGCGCAGGTCCGCGCCGCTGGGTACACGATCGGCTTCTCCGTGTACGACGACGCGGACGCCTACGCGATCTCGCGATGCGACGTGAAGCCCGACGACACGTGGGCGACGCTGCGTTGGAAGCTGGTGCCGGGCTACCGGCGGCTCTGGCGCGCAGCCGGTGCAGTGAAGCCACTTCGGTCCGGGCTGCGCCGAATGACCCAGCGGGGCTAGCCCGCCCCGGGTACTCCAAGCGCTCTCCTCGGGGCAGACCGGACTATCGCTGCCTCAATCGCCGTTTCGTCCCTACCATCGGTAGACCACCGTGACTCGTAGAGGACTGCATGGACGCCCGCCGCATCGCACCGCTGCTCGCTGCGCTCAGCGTGCTGCTGGCTGCGGTCGCGGTGATGGCGACGGCGACGGCGGAGGCTGCCACGGTCACCGCGGAGGGGACCGCGAGTGCCGACGCGTACGTCGACGGCAGCTACCCCGCCTCGCGCACCGGCACCAGCTCCTATCTCAAGGTGCGTAACCCGAGCACCCTGACCAGCTACCTGAGGATCCCCGTCCCCGCCGGTGCCGGAGGTGTCACCAACGCCTCGCTGCGGCTGTACTCCACCGGTCCTTGCGGGATCGGGGCGGCCGTCGGCCTTGTCACCGGTGCCTGGAACGAGGCCACGCTGAGCTGGAGCAACAGACCGCCCATCGGCGCGTCGATCGGTCGCCTTGGTAGCCGCACATCGGCCGGGTGGTCGATCCTGGATGTCACCTCGCGGATTCCCTCGAGCGGAACGTTCTCCATCGGTGTCGTCGCGACCACGAGCGGTGCCTGCACCTACTTCGCGCGCGAGCACGGGTCCGCCACCGCGCCCCGTCTCGTGGTCACCCGGACAGCCGGCCCGACCACCCCGGCCCCTGGCAGCGCGACCCCGACCTCGCAGGTCAGCACGTCGGCGAGCGCGAGTGCCACGGGCACTCCGACCGGCTCCGCAACGGCAAGTTCGACGGGCAGCCCGTCCGCCACCCCGACCGTGGATCCCACGGTGGCGCCCACGGTGACTCCCACGGTGACGCCCACGACCGACCCGACCCTGACTGCGCAGCCGACGACGGACCCCACGGTCAGCCCGACCCTCACGGCGCAGCCGACGACGGACCCCGCGGCCAGCCCAACGCTTGATCCGACGCTTGGCCCGACAGCCACCGCAGATCCGACGCTCGGTCCGACGGCGACCGCGGATCCGACGGCCACCGCGGATCCGACCGCGACCCTCGACCCGGGACCCACCCCAACGCCCCCGGTGAACGCCGACCCGGTGATAGCCGCGGCCGGAGACATCGCCTGCGACCCGTCGGACCAGAACTACAACGGCGGTCTGGGCCAGGCCAGCTTCTGCCAGCAGGCTGCCGTTGCAGGCCTGGTGGCAGCGATGAACCCCGACGCGGTGCTCGCGCTCGGCGACATGCAGTACACGGAGGGGACCCTGGCCAAGTTCCAGACCAGCTACGCGCCGGCCTGGGGTCGCTTCGACTCGATCGTGCGACCGGTCCTGGGCAACCACGAGTACCTCGACCCGGGCGCGGCGGGCTACTTCGACTACTTCGGCGCCCATGACGGGTTGCCCAACCGCGCCGGGAACAGGGGCGAGGGTTGGTACAGCTTCGACCTCGGCGAGTGGCACGTCATCGCGCTCAACGGCGAGTGCACGTCGGTGGCCGGCGGGTGCTCCGCCGGCAGCCCTCAGGAGGCCTGGCTGAAGGCCGACCTGGCCGCCCACCAGGCGACCTGCACCATGGCCATGTGGCACCGCCCGCGGTTCACCTCGGGGGCGGCACAGACCGCCACCACCCCGCAGGGCACAGCGGCCTTCTGGCAGGACCTCTACGACGCGGGTGCCGATGTCGTGCTGGGTGGCCACATCCACAACTACGAGCGCTTCGCTCCGGTCGCCCCGGACGGCAGCACCGACACTGCTCGGGGGCTGCGCGAGTTCGTGGTGGGAACCGGCGGCAAGGACCTGGTCGGCTACAACCCGACGACGTGGACCAGCAGCGACTTCCGTGACTCGCAGCACTACGGCGCGCTGCGGATGGTGCTCCACCCGACCGGCTACGACTGGGCGTTCTCCCCGGTCGGCGGCGGTGCGGCGATCGACGCCGGCAGCCAGTCCTGTCACTGACCCTGGTGCTCGCGTCGGTGAGCCTGACAGCCGGCGCCGTCACGGTTGCCGGCTCGGCGCCGTCGCCGCCGTCGCGACCGCCCCTGACGGAGGCCCGAATGGTGGACGTGACGTGCAGCAGCGCCCGGGTCACCCAGACCGGTCTCCCGCCCGCGAGCGACTTCGAGGTTGTCCTGCTCGACCCCGGCACAACTGCTCGAGAGTTGGCCAGCGCCCAGGTGCGGAGTGACACCCAGGGACGCATCGACGTGCGGCTC
>JAVEEJ010000224.1 GCA_030840515.1 Frankiaceae bacterium
CCAGCCCTCCGCCCACGATCGAGACCATGGCCCGGTCACCCTCGACGTCCATGTCGATGTCCCCATCGAGGTCGGCGATGTCCAGCAGACCCTCGAGGTAGTCCGCCGCGATCTCGCCCTCCTGCTCCAACTGGCGGGCCCGGCTGACGGGCTCCTTGGGTGCGGGAGTGGAGCCCCCCTCGCCGGCTGTCTCCGCAGCCGGCTCCGTCGCCGTCTCGGCTGCCGTTCCATCAGCCGTTCCGTCAGTCGTTCCGTCTGCGGTTGCGTCAGTCGTTCCGTCCCTGGGCTCGGCTGCTGTCGATGCGTCGTGATCGGTGATGTTGCTGGTCTCGGTCATCGCTGGTCCTCCGTGAATCATCGCTCGTGAGCTGGTCGTGGGGTCAGCGCTTGCCGCGGCGCGCGGTCCGCGAGTTGCGGACCGGCTGCCTGCGAACCTGCGCGGTCGAGCCGCTGGCCTTGGCATCAGTGGACTTGGGCGTTGTAGCCGTCGCCCCGTTCGGTGTGCCGCCGGGGCTCTTGGGGTTGGTCACAGCCTTGCCGCCGCGGCCCGGCTCATCGGGCCCGTGCATGTGGCGCAGCAGGAGCTGCTGCTGTCCGAACGACCACAGGTTGGTGGTGAGCCAGTAGATGAGCACACCCATGGGGGTCGGGTAAATGAACGCGAAGCCACCGAACATGAGCGGCAGCACGTACAGCATGATCTTCTGCTGCTGCGCCATCGAGGTGTTCGCCTGGGCGGCGTTGCGCGACATCATCTGCTTGCTGGCGAGGAATTGCGCCACGGTCATCGCCAGGATGATGATCACGGCGACCAGCCGTACCGTGCCCGGCGAGGCGCCCAGGTGCTCGATCCGCTCGGTCGTGGACTTGAACCCCACCGAGAGCGGCGCGCCGAAGACCCTGGCCTTGGCCGCGCTCTCCACCAGGTCGCTCGGCACGCCGTAGTGCGCCTTGAACGTGTTGCCGTCGGCCTCGGGCTTGAAGCTGGTGAGCACCCGGAACAGGGCCAGGAAGATCGGGGCCTGGAGCAGCACGGGGAGGCAGGCCGCGAACGGGTTCACGTTGTTCTCGCGGAAGAGCTTCATCTGCTCCTCGGCGAGCTTCTGCCGGTCGTTCTTGTACTTGTCCTGGAGCGCCTTGACCTTGGGCTGCAGGTCCATCATCCGGCGCTGGGACTTGAACTGCTTGGCGAACACCGGGTAGAGCAGCAGGCGCATCGCCACCACGAGCAGGATGATCGACAGAGTCCAGGTGACCCCGCTGTTCTTGCCGAAGACCGGGGCGAGCCCGTCGTGGATGATGATGATCGCCTTGGCGACGATCTTGTAGAGCCAGGTCAACACGGGGCTGCTCCAGGAGTGGGAGTCGGGTCAGCCGTCAGCGGCTCGTGCCCAGGAACGTGGTCCACCCCGCCGGGGGAGAAGGGGTTGCAGCGCAGCAGCCGCCAGAGGCTGAGCCAACCCCCGCGCAGCGCGCCGTGACGGGTGATCGCCTCGAGCGCGTAGGAGCTGCAGCTCGGGTAGTAGCGGCACCGCGGCCCGAACATGGGGGACACCAGCCGCTGGTAGCCCGTTATCGGAGCCGTCAGGGCCCTGCGCAGGACCGGTGTGGTCACGACAGCACCCGGGCCAGCGCCCTGTCGAGGTCGCCCGCGAGCTCCGCAGAGGTCGCCGTACTCGCTGCCGACTGAGCGCGCACCACCAGGTTCGCACCTACGGGAAGCTGGTCGGTCCGGGCCGCCATCAGGTGCCGGAGCCGCCGCTTGACGCGGTTGCGGACCACGGACCCTCCTACGCTGCGGCTCACCACGAACCCGACCTGGGCAGGGCGGGAGGACGCGGCTGAGCTCTCGGGCGCGAACACGTGTACGACGAGCAGTGGTCGGCCGGCGCGCCGCCCGCGCCGGACCGCGAGCGCGAACTCCGCCGGCCGCCGCAGCCGCTGGGCGGCAGGCAGCATCGGCTGGTCAGGCAGAGAGCTCGGAACGGCCCTTGCGGCGTCGAGCGGCGAGAATGGCTCGGCCGGCGCGGGTGCGCATCCGCAGCCGGAAGCCGTGGGTCTTGGCGCGCCGCCGGTTGTTCGGCTGGTAGGTGCGCTTGGTCACTGCGGACTCCGAACGGTCGTGGTGCCAGGGTCGATGTCAGGCAAGTTCTGGGGCGAGAGCTCGAGACCGCGGCGGAGTGCTGCCGGCAGTATTTCGAGACGGCACAGCAGGAAGCAGCGGCCCCAGCCGGGGCTGTCGACAGGTAGGCGCACCACGGTACGGACCCAGGGCCCCTGGGGTCAAACCGAGGTGGTGACAAGGCTGTGCTGCCTGTGGATGACGCTTGTGGGGACCCCGTTCCGCTGTTAGCGTCTGCGCGCCGGTCTTCCCCACCTGCATACCTGTGCGCTGAGCACTTCCCCGAGCGCGGTGACAGCAGGTCGCGTGGCCCCTTCACGCACGCCGGCAGATCCAAGGATCCACGTGTTCACGTCCCTGGCCGCGCGGCCTCACGGTCACGCCGCGGTGGTCTGCCCGACCGCATTATCAGGTCCGGCCGACCTCCACAAGCTGTGGACGACCCTGTGGATGACCCGACGTCGAGCACCAGTCATGAAGGCCACTGAGCGTGCGAACCGATCCTCCGAGCCCCGCCGCACCGACCCGCACCCCTGCCACGATCCGCACCCCGATCACCGCGAACACCCCGATCACCGCGAACATCCCGATCACCGCGAATAGAGAGCTGGCTGGCCCGTGAGCACGTCTGACGAGGGGCTGGACCTCACCGCGATCTGGGCCAAGTCCGTGGCGGGCCTCGACCCGGCCGAGCTGCCGGCTCAGCAACGCGCCTGGGTGACGCTCACCCGGCCGCTTGCCATCGTGGAGGACACGGCGCTGCTCGCGGCTCCGAACGACTTCACCAAGCAGATCCTCGACACCCGGCTGCGTCCGCTTATCGTGGAGTCGCTCTCCGCCGAGCTGGGACGGCGGATCGAGATCGCGGTCACCGTGCAGCCGCTCGCCGAGGCGGGCGACGCGGTGGAGCCCGAGGATGACGACGACGTCGTGGAGTCCGACGGCACCGAGGCCAGCTGGCCCGAGGAGTCCGGCCAGGGCGGCTTCGGACCGGGTCGTGGAGGCGCGCGCCCGACGGAACCCGCGCGGCTCAACCCGAAGTACACGTTCGACACGTTCGTCATCGGGTCGAGCAACCGGTTCGCCCACGCCGCCGCGGTCGCGGTGGCCGAGGCGCCGGCGAAGGCCTACAACCCACTGTTCATCTACGGCGACTCCGGGCTTGGCAAGACCCACCTGGTGCACGCCATCGGCCACTACGCCCGCACGCTCTACCCCAACGCGCGGGTCCGCTACGTGAGCTCGGAGGAGTTCACGAACGACTTCATCAACTCGATCCGTGACGACCGGGCGGCTGCCTTCCAGCAGCGCTACCGCGACATCGACGTGCTGCTGGTCGACGACATCCAGTTCCTCCAGGGCAAGGTGCAGACCCAGGAGGAGTTCTTCCACACCTTCAACACGCTGCACAACGCGAACAAGCAGATCGTGATCACCTCCGACCTGCCGCCCAAGCAGCTCCAGGCGTTCGAGGACCGGATGCGCTCCCGCTTCGAGTGGGGCCTCATCACGGACGTGCAGCCCCCGGACCTCGAGACCCGGATCGCGATCCTCCGGAAGAAGGCGGCCCAGGAGCGGCTGGCCGCCCCACCTGAGGTGCTCGAGTACATCGCCAGCAAGATCGACCGCAACATCCGTGAGCTCGAGGGCGCCCTGATCCGCGTCACCGCGTTCGCCAGCCTGCAACGCGAAGGCGTCTCGCTGTCCCTCGCGGAGGTGGTGCTCAAGGACCTCATCCCCGAGGGCGGCGGGCCCGAGATCACGGCTGCCACGATCATGACCCAGACCGCGGCCTACTTCGGGGTCACGATGGAAGACCTGTGCGGCTCGTCCCGCTCCCGGATGCTGGTGACCGCCCGGCAGATCGCCATGTACCTGTGCCGCGAGCTGACCGAGCTCAGCCTGCCGAAGATCGGGCAGCACTTCGGCGGCCGGGACCACACGACCGTGATGCACGCCGAGCGCAAGATTCGCGACCTCATGGCCGAGCGGCGCTCGGTCTACACCCAGGTGCAGGAGCTCACGAACCGGATCAAGTCCCAGGCCAGGCAGTCGTGAGCGCAGTGAGCGCCGGAACCCGAGTGAATGCTGTGACCGTGAGGTCACCGGAACGCTCCGTGACGCCCGTTCCGGCCTCTACCCGCCCGGCGCAGCCTGTGGACACGACTGTGGACGACGGTGGATGGAGCTCGGTCCCCCGGGGGATAGCGCGGACGCAACGGCGGGCTGTCCACGGCTATCCGCAGGCTCAGGTGAGCGTGTCCACAGGGTCCCGGGAGAGCGACACGCCAAGTGACCTGGAGCTTCGTGGGTTATCCACAGTGTCCACCGCCCCTACTCCTGTCACGAGTACACCTCTAGCTATGAATGACACGGCATCTCAGGGCCCCTCCCCTTCCTGGGGACAACCGCTGGCCCTACGTTCTGCAGCCCATGCTCCAGCCACGGAAGGTGGTCCTCAGTGAGGTTCACGGTCGAGCGCGACGTGCTCGCTGACGCAGTCGCCTGGGCAGCCCGGACGCTGCCCGCCCGCCCACCGGTCCCGGTGCTCGCCGGTCTCCTGCTCGACGTCGAGGCCGACCGGGTGACCGTATCCGGCTTCGACTACGAGGTCTCGGCGACCGTGAGCACGCCGGCAGAGGTCTCGGAGCGGGGCAAGGTGCTCGTGTCCGGTCGGCTGCTCGCGGACATCACCCGCAGCCTGCCGGCACAGCCAGTCGAGCTGGTCACCGATGGCACCCGCGTCACGCTGACCTGTGGTTCGGCCCGCTTCCAACTGCCGACGCTGCCGGTCGAGGACTACCCGACCCTGCCCGACCTCCCGGCGACGAGCGGCACGGTGGGCAGTGATGTCTTCGCCGCGGCCGTGGCGTCGGTGGCCATCGCCGCCGGCCGGGACGACACGCTGCCCGTGCTGACGGGGGTCCGGGTCGAGATCGAGGGAGACCGGCTCACGCTGGCGGCCACCGACCGCTATCGCCTCGCGGTGCGGGAGATGAGCTGGCAGCCCACCGCCGCGGACATGAGCGCGGTCGCCCTGGTGCCGGCTCGCACGCTGCACGAGACGGCCCGCGCGCTCACCACCGCCGCCCAGGTCACGATCGCGCTCGCCACCGGCGGCGCGGGCGAGGGCATGGTCGGCTTCGCCGGCGGCGAGCGGCGGACGACCACACGACTGCTCGACGGGGAGTTCCCGAAGTACCGCTCCCTGCTCCCGAGCGAGCACTCAGCCGTGGCCGAGGTCGACACCGCGCAGCTCGTCGAGGCGGTCAAGCGGGTCTCCCTGGTGGCTCAGCGCAACACGCCGATCACGCTCGCCTTCACCGCGGGCGAGGTCCGGCTCG
>JAVEEJ010000225.1 GCA_030840515.1 Frankiaceae bacterium
TCAACCCGCTGTCGAAGAAGCCCATCTCGACCGTGGACTTCTACGTCGACGGCCAGTTCTACAACTCGGACTACACCGCGCCCTACTCGATCCCGTGGGACGGCACCTACGAGGCTGACAAGGCCTACGTCGTCCAGGCCTGGGCCACCGACACCAACAACCGGGTCGGCAAGAGCGCGCCGGTGACGTTCACGCTCAAGAAGCCGGTGCCTACGATCCAGATCACCTCCGTGGTGCCGTCGGGGGCCAACCCGAACATCCTCGACGTCCACATGAAGGCCACCGCGGGTGCTCCGGGCACAACCGTCGACTTCGTGAACCTCAACTACGACAACGGCGAGTACGCCGGCTCGGCGCAGAACCCGGCGAACCTCAACGACATCGTGGTGCAGTGGGACACGCGCTACGTGCCGTCCGGGCTGCACACTCTCGTCGCCACGGTGACCAACTCGACCTACCGGGTGGGCACCTCGCTCCCCGTCGACTACACGGTCGATCACCCGTCGCCGACGGTGAGCATCACGGCCCCCCTCGCGAACTCGACGCAGTACGGCAACTTCACCATCACGACCGATCCGCACATGGGTCCGGGAAGCGCTGCCACGCTGACCTATGTGGAGGTGATCGCCGACTCCACCACCTGGCTCGGGTCCACTGACGGCACCGGCGGCTGGCAGGTCCCCGTGCAGGCCTATCAGCTCGAGCCGGGGATGCACGTCTTCACTGCTCGCGTGACCGACAGCGATGGGTTCGTCGGCACGTCGACGCCCGTGTCGTTCACCTTCGCGCGCGCGGTCCCGAGCGTGACCATCACCTCGCCCGCAGCAGGGACGGAGCACTTCGGCACGGTCACAGTGGGCCTCGACCCGGTGGCCAGCACCCACGGCAACATGGCGCCGATCAACTACGTCCAGGTGGTCGTGGACGACTTCGCAGCGACGGGGTCCTCGTCGGGCGTGCTCGACCCGGACACGGGGCTCATCGACTGGACCGTTGAGGTCCAGCTCGGGTCGCTCCCGGCAGGCACCCACACCCTGGTGGCCACCGCCTATGACTTGGACGGCTACTCCGGCAGCTCGCTGCCCCGTTCCATCACGACGTTCGTCCCACAACCTCGCATCAGCGTGCAGACGCCGACCTCGGGGACGACCGTCTACGGCACGCTGACAATCGCGAACAACCCGCAGCCCAGTATCAAGGGCGGCTCAGCCATCACGAGCGTCGAGGCGTACGCCGAGGACACCTGGATCGGCAACTCCGGCGGGCCGGACTGGACGATCAACGCCGACCCGTCGCAGCTCACCAACGGGGTGCACGCCCTGAGAGTGAAGGTCAACGACGCCCAGGGCTACAGCACGATGTCGGCACCGATCAGCATCACGGTGGAGCACCCGGTGCCCACGGTCACCATCACCTCGCCTGCGCCGCCCGTGCCCGCATCTGGCTTCCTACCGGTCACTATCAACGCCATCCCGCATGGCCATGCCCCTCCGGGGACCAGCATCTCCGGCTATGACGTCATCGCTGACGGCACGACGGTCCTGGGCGCCACCAATGCCCCCGATTCGACCGTCCCGGCGAAGCTGTCGCTTCTCTCGCCGGGCGTGCACAGCCTTGTCGCTCGGGCCCGGGATGACTCGCCGGGACAGTACGTCGGTTCCTCGGCGCCGCTTCAGGTCACCACTGCTGACCGGCCGCCGACGGTGACCGTGACCGGTCCGAGCAACAACAGCACGATCTCTGCGCCCACCAACATCACGGCGGTGCCCGTTTCCAACTCGAGCGGCTCGGCTATCGATGGGGTCGAGTTCAGCGTCGACGGCGTCATCCTCGGCACCGTGACAAACGACGGCAGCGGGACGTACGCGCTTCTGCTCGATCCCGGCGCCTACGACAACGGCCTCCACACCCTTTCGGCGATCGCGTTCGACGTGGCGGGATACCGGTCGGCCTCGCACTCGGTGTCGGTCACCTTCAACACCCCTGGCCCGTCCGCGACGATCAGCTCGCCGTCGCCGGGGTCCACCCCTCTCGTCTCGGACGACGTGCCCTTCGTGGTCTCGGGCCAGGCCACGCCGTCAGGACCCACGGCGAGCATCACCTACCTCGCCCTCTACATGGACGGCAACTACCAGGACGCGCGCACCGCCAGCGCCGGCGAGCTCGACAACGTCCCGGTGGACTTCTCGCTCCCGAGCTTCCCTGGTGGGCCGCACATCCTGAGCCTGACCGTGATGGACAGCGCGGGGAAGACGCGTCACTCGGCCAACGTGTCCTTCACCGCGCGCAAGCTGCCGCAAGCGCCGTACGCGTACGCGTCGGGCGGCGACAGCAAGATCACTGTCGCCTGGGCCCGGCCGGACAGCGGCGGAATGCCGATCACCAGTTACAACATCCAGGTCTCGGATGCGACCAGCTACCCGCCCACGCCGATGCCCACGATTGCAGTGACCCCGGCGCTGCTGGGGATGACCGCGGGCGCGTTCGATGCCGCAGCGAACCTGAGCTATGACGTGGCGGCACCCGCCAGCGTTTACCGTGAGTTCACCGTCACAGCTGTCACCGCCACCGGAGAGTCTGCGCCGAGTTCTCCGTCGCAGGCCGCGGCGTACGACGCCACCCCGCCGCCGGCTGTGACCGGCCTCACGGTCGTGGGTAACGGGGCCGCCGCGACCGCGAGCTGGACGGTGTCCACCGCAGGTGACGTCGCCCGACAGGACTTCTCCGTCGACCCGGGGGCGACGCCGCTGCTGTACTCGCCGCAGCCCCTCGAGCCGTCGGTGCACAGTCAGCCCGTCACCGGTGCCGTAGTGGGCTCGGACTACACCGTGACCGTGACCCCGACGGACACGGGTTACAACCAAGGACCCGCCAGCTCCGTGACGGTCCGCGCGACCGCACTCGCGCTGAGCAGGAACATCAGCACGATCACCTATGGCGGCTTTGCGGTGCTCAGCGCCAAGCTGACGAAGGTGACCGGCGGCGCCACGCTGCCCAATGTTCCGATCACCTTCCAGTGGAGGAAGAAGGGGACAGCGACCTGGAGCACGGTCGCCGCCGTCCCGAAGACCGGCACGGTGGCGCCCTACATCGGGATCGCCCGACTGACCGTGAAGCCCACCTACAACGTCGAGTACCAGGCGATCTACAAGGGGGGCACCAACCTCTTCGGCCGCACCAGCGCGGTCACCAGCGTGCTGGTCAAGCCGAAGATCCTGTCGCGGATCACCAACACGAGTGGTACGACGATCACGAGCGTCCGCTACGGCAGCTACGTGTACTTCAAGGCCACGGTCAACCCGAAGCACGTCGGGCAATACGTGATCATCCAGCGCTACACGAGCGCCGGCTGGAGGACCCTGGCCAGCGTCAAGCTCAACTCGCTGTCAGCGATCGCCTACCGCTACAAGCCGCCGAAGGGGACCTTCAGCTACCGGATCTACAAGGCAGCGGACAGCGACCACGCGGCTACCTACGGGGCGACCATGAAGCTGAAGATCAGCTGACCTCCTGGGTCAGCCGATCTTCCAGGTGACGTCGCCCTTGGCGAAGTCGGCCGCTGCGGTGCCGTGCGACGGGAGTGTGCGGTCGCCGACGATGCCGACGCTGACTGCGTCGCCTGTGCCCACCACGCCGATGACGAACTCGGAGGCGTCGACGTACCCGTCAAAGGCGCTCAACGCGGACCCCACCTTGAAAGGCAGCACCGCGAGCGGGATGGTCCAGGCCACGGAGGTCGGCCCGAACGTGACCTCCGGGTCGACGGTCGCTCCGCCGCCACACGCCGTGTAGCCAGTCGGCACCACGGCACCGGTCGGGTCGTGGACCACGGTGAGGTTGAGGTCGCCGCAGTCGGAGGCGGCGTTCACCACGTAGCGGACGCCGGGACGCGTGTCCGGGGCTGCCGCCAGGTTCATCGTGGCCACCAGGTTTTTCGGGGTGTAGGTGGTGACCTTCTTCTTCCCGACCTTCTTCACCGTCGTGATTCCTGTGGTCGACCACTGGATCGAGGTGATGTCCTGAGACGCCTGCGTGGTGACCTCGTCACCCGCAGCGTCGACAACCTGCGGCTTCGCGAGCGTCGCGGCGTGACCGGAGCCGGCTGCACCGAGGAAGAGCGCGGCGGACACGGCGAGGACGGGAAGGCTGCGGCGCATGTGCGGTCTCCTGAGGCTGGCTGGGGTCGACAGCCCAGGGTTCGCTCCTCGACGTCGGTCTCCTGCCTGGCTTGGGTAGCGTCGTGCCGGTGAAGCCGACCGATCTTGCTCATCTCCGTTTCCCTGGCGGCCCGTCGATCTCCCCGGACGGCAGGCGGGCGGTCTACCCGCTGACCCGCATCGA
The DNA here is from genome assembly GCA_030840515.1 of Frankiaceae bacterium. GTDB lineage: Bacteria > Actinomycetota > Actinomycetes > JAVEEJ01 > JAVEEJ01 > JAVEEJ01. The sequence continues at coordinate 4,342 of JAVEEJ010000225.1, forward strand.
CCTCGAGGAAGACGAGTACCGCTCCGTGCTGTGGCTGGCCGAGCTCGACGGGTCGAGCCCTCCGCGGCAGCTCACGCACGGCATCAAGGACGGGCAGCCGCGTTGGTCGCCCGATGGGCAGTGGATCGCCTTCACTCGCACGCCGTCCGCAGAGGGCAGCAAGGCACAGCTCCACCTGCTCCCCGCCGGCGGCGGGGACGCCCGGCAGGTGACGGACGTGACCACGGGCGTGGGGGAGTTCGCGTGGGCCCCTGACTCCCGGCGGATCGCCTACGCCGCGCGGGTGCCCGAGGAGGGCCGCTACGGGACTGTGGAGGGCCGCGACGCCGACAAGGAGCCTCCGCGCCGGCTCACCACGTTCAACTTTCG
>JAVEEJ010000061.1 GCA_030840515.1 Frankiaceae bacterium
CGACTCGAGCGCCGGTGACTGCACGACGCTGTCCGGGGCTTCCTTCGGCGCTGCCGAGCGCTTCGTGGTGATGGTGCCGGTCGGGAGCACGATCTCGCTCAGCTATCCCACGCCGCTCGTGTATTCCGCCTATGCAAGCTCAGGTAGGCGTTACTGCGTCGACGTCGAGACGTCCGGCCCCTCCGGGTACACGGCTCACGTGAGCGCGTCGGGCTTTATCAGCTGACGGGTCGTCAGCGCGACTCGAGCCAGCGGAGCAGGGTGCGCACGCCGTAACCCGACGCACCCTTGGTGATCTCGCCGTCGTCCTTCTCGGCGCGGGCCGGACCGGCGATGTCGAAGTGCGCCCACGGCAGTCCGCCGGTGAACTCACGCAGGAACAGCGCCGCCGTGATGGCGCCGCCCTGGAAGTGGTGGTCGGGCGTTCCGATGTTGCGCAGGTCGGCGATGTCGGAGTCCATCGTGTCGCGGTAGTCCTCGACCAGCGGCATCCGCCAGGTCTGCTCGCCGCCGACCTGCGACGCCGCCAGCAGCTCACCGGCCAGCACGTCCTCGGTGGCGAACAGCGCCCCGTGGATCCGGCCGAGTCCGAGTGAGGCCGCGCCGGTGAGGGTCGCGAGGTCGACGAGTACGTCGGGCTTGAGGTTGCGCACCGCGTAGGAGAGGCCGTCCGCCAGAACCAACCGGCCTTCGGCATCGGTGTTGAGCACCTCGACGGTTGTCCCGTCGTAGTGCCGGATCACGTCGCCCGGACGCTGCGCAGAGCCCGACGGCATGTTCTCCGCAGCCGGCACGAGGCCTGTGACCTTGACCTTCACCCCAAGGTCGCGCAGCGCGCACAGGACGGCGATGACGACGGCGCCGCCGGCCATGTCGGTCTTCATCGTCACCATCCCCTCGGTCGGCTTGATGGACAGTCCGCCGGTGTCGTAGGTGATTCCCTTGCCGACGAGTACGACGTGCTTCTTCGCGCCGCGCGGGCTGTAGGTGAGCTCGATCAGCCGGGGCGGGCGGGTGGAGCCCATCCCGACGGCGACCACGCCGCCGAACCCTTCGGCCGCGAGCTGCTTCTCGTCGCGGATCCGCACGTCGACACCGCTGGCTGCGGCGAGCTTCACGGCCTGGTCGGCCAGCCAGGCCGGGGTCTTCTCCAGCGAGGGCGTGTTGACCAGGTCGCGGCAGCGGCGCACCGCCTCGGCGACGACGGCGGCACTCTCGACCGCGTCACCGGGCTTGCTCACCCCGGTCAGCACGACCGTGCGCAGCGCGGTGGGCTTGGGCTCGGTCTTCTTCGCGTCGTAGGAGTAGGAGGCCAATCCGATGGCCTCGCTGAACGCGCGGACGTCCGAGGGCGAGCGGCCGGCGACGATCGAGGTCGCCACCTCTGAGACGCCCTTGGCGGCGCGAGCGAGGGCCGCTCCGGCCGCGCGCAGCGATCGGGCTGACCCGTCGCCCACGCCGATGAGGTGGAACGTGCGCTCGCCGGCGGGCACCGCGATCGTCTCACCGGCCTTGCCCGTGGCCTTGTCCCGCCTGACCGCGGCATCCAGGTCCAGCCCGAGTGCGGCCGCAACCGTGCGCGCCTCCGGCTCCAGAGCAGGCCCTTCGTCGCCTGGGGACAGCGCCACGGCAAGGTCGGCGCCTTCCGGAGCCGCGTCGGCCAGGGTCGCCGTACTCGTTCGCACCGTCACCGTCGGGCTGGTGGCGCGCACGCGGGGAGAGGCCGGCTTGGCGCTGGCGGTCTTGGCGGGCATGAGGTCCTTCCGCGGGTTCTGGGGTTCGCCAGATGACGAAGACCCCGGCCTCATCCAACCAGGATGTGACCGGGGCCCGACGTCTGAGGGCGCTCAGCCCACGGCGGCCTTCAGCGCATCGCCGAGGTTGGTCGCCTCGTCAGGGGTGAGCTCGACGACGAGCCGCCCGCCACCCTCGAGCGGGACGCGCATGACGATGCCGCGGCCCTCCTTGGTGACCTCGAGCGGACCGTCACCCGTCCGCGGCTTCATGGCCGCCATACGTGCTCCCCTTCCGTTCTGATCGTCGCAGCGAGCGACGCGTTGGGCTCATTATCCCGTGTGCCCCTTCGGAGAGTCGAACCGGTGCCGCGTTGTGTGGTGCCCACAGGGCAAGATCGGGACCTGTGAATGCCCGCTCCGCGCTCTTCGACGTGTACGGCGACCACCTGCGCTCGCGCGGAGGTCACGCCCCGGTGGCCTCGCTGGTGCGGATGCTCGCGCCGCTCGGGGTCGCACCGCCCGCCGTCCGCACGGCCATCTCGCGCATGGCGCGGCAGGGTTGGCTGCGGTCGGAGAAGCTGCCGAGCGGACCCGGTTACGCGCTGACCCCGAAAGCGGTGCGGCGACTCGACGAAGCAGCGACCCGCATCTACCGCACGGCTGACCGGCAGTGGGACGGCCGCTGGCACCTCGTTGTCACCGCCCACGTGCGCGACCGGTCGACCCGCGAGCGGCTGCGCTCGGCGTTCGGCTACCTGGGTTTCGCGCCGCTCGCCGACTCCACCTGGATCGGACCCCGCACGTCTGACGAGGTCGACGCGATCCTCGACGCCGAAGGGCTTCGCGCCGAGCGCTTCGTCGCCGAGCACGACGGCATGTCAGCGGCGCTCGTCGCCAGGACCTGGGATCTGGGTGGGCTGGCCAAGGCGTACGAGCGGTGGCTGGGCGACGCGGTGGCGACCGTGGAGGGGTTGCCCGACAAGCCGTCCGACGAGGAGGCGTTCGCCGCCCGATCGGCACTCGTCCACGAGTGGCGGATGTTCTTGTTCCGCGACCCGGGACTGCCGCGGACGCTGCTGCCCGATGCGTGGCCGGGTGACAAGGCCGCCGCCTACTTCGACAGCGAGTCCGCCAGACTGCTGCCCGCTTCCCGCCGCTTCGTCGACGCCTGCCTGGAGGACCCCCGTGGCTGACCTCGTCCGCTACGACCGCGACGGCGCGGTCGCCACGATCACCATCAACCGCCCGGATGCGATGAACGCGCTCGACATCGCCACCAAGGAGGCGCTGGTGTCGGCGGTGGAGACCGCCGCCACGGACAGCGCCGTCCGCGCTGTGGTGCTGACCGGAACCGGGCGCGCCTTCTGCGTCGGTCAGGACCTCAAGGAGCACATCCGGCTGATCAACACCGACCCCGCCAAGGTCTGGGACACCGTCGAGAAGCACTTCAACCCGATCGTCACCGCGCTCGCGACGATGCCGAAACCTGTCATCGCCGCTGTCAACGGAGTGGCCGCGGGAGCCGGTGCGTCGATCGCGTTCGGCTGCGACTTCCGGCTCGTCGCGGACACGGCCGGGTTCAACCTCGCGTTCGCCGGGATCGCGCTCTCCTGCGACTCCGGCTCGTCGTTCTGGTTGCCGCGGCTCGTCGGCCCTACTAGGGCGACCGAGCTGCTCATGCTGCCGCGCACCGTGTCCGCGGAGGAGTCGCTGGCGTGCGGCATCGCCACCTCGGTGGTACCGGCCGCCGACCTCGCCGCCGCGGCCGCCGAGCTCGCGGGCAAGCTCGCCGCAGGCCCGACGCTGGCCTACGCCTCGATCAAGGCCTCGTTGCTGCACGCGCAGACTCACACGCTGCCCGAGGCGCTGGCCTTCGAGGCAGACAAGATGGCGCTGACCGGGTCGAGCCAGGATCACCTCGGCGCTGTCGACTCCTTCATCGCCAAGGAGAGGCCCACCTTCGCCGGGAGCTGACTCAGCCGAAGACGCCTCAGCCCGCGACGCCGCGACGCCAGCAGCCGCGCAGGTGGTCGTCGACCAGACCGCAGGCCTGCATCAGCGCATAGGCCGTCGTCGGTCCGACGAAGGCGAAGCCGTGCTTCTTGAGGGACTTGGACAACGCCACCGACTCCGCAGTGGTGGCGGGTACGTCGGACAGTGAGCGGGGAGCCCGGGGCGGTCGACGCGGTTGATGGGACCACACGATCTGCGGCAACGCACCCTGCAGCGCCACGGTGGCGCGGGCGTTGGTGACGGCCGCGCGGATCTTCGCAGCGTTGCGGACGATCCCGGCATCCCCCAGGAGACGGGTGACGTCGCGCTCGTCGTACTCGCTCACCACGCGCGGGTCGAAGTCGGAGAACGCGGTCCTGAACGCCTCGCGCTTGCGCAGGATTGTGAGCCACGACAGACCCGACTGGAAGCCCTCGAGCACGAGCCGCTCATAGAGGCCGTGCTCGTCGCGTACCGGGAGTCCCCACTCCGTGTCGTGGTAGGCGATGTAGTCGGCTGTGCTGGTTCCCCACGGGCACCGGGCTCGGCCGTCTGCACCGACGTCGAGGTTCACGAGGCTCACGAGGCGAGGCGAGCGGCCAGGCGCCGCAGCGAGTAGCGCACACCCAGCGCGACGAGCGGCTTGACGAACAGCCAGCCGACCCGTCCGAGGATGCCGAACGGGAGCACCACCCACTCCGACCACACGAACCGCGATCGGCCGTCCGTGATGCGCTGGACCTCGAAGGCCGCGGTTCCCCGCACCACCTTGCCCGTGTGCACGACGCGGCAGCGGTGCGGCGGCTCCCACGCGGTGATCGTCATGGTGTCGAGGAAGCCCACCGGACCGATGCCGGTGAAAGCTGCGAGCTGGGCGCCGACGCCTACCCCGTCATCGGCTGTCGCGCGGACATCGGTGAGCAGCATCCACTCCCGTTGGGTCGGCCAGTCGACGACGGCGTCCCAGACGCGCTGCTGCGGGGCGGGGATGTCGATCGACAGGACAAGCTCAGGCACGCGGCGGTTCGTCGGGCGGCAGGGTTCCCCAGGCGGGCGCGGCGGGTGGCTGGGACTCGTCAGTCACGGCCGGCTGCTGAACGGTTGCCGGGCGCAGCTCGGCGGCAGGCTCCTCGCGCTCCCACGCGATGGGTCCGCCGGCCTCGTCCTGGGTCACTTCAGCGGACTCGGCGAGGTCTGCGTCGTCGAGGTCCGCGTCGTCGAGCTCTGCGTCGTCGAGCTCTGCGGTCTGATCGACCGGCGCTTCGTCGGCGGGTTCTACGGGTGCTGGTTCCCCTGTGGTCGTCTCGTCCGCAGCTGCCTCGGGCTCAGCTGGTTCGAGCTCAGCTGGTTCGAGCTCAGCTGCTTCGGGTCCGGGGTGCGCCGCGTGCAGCGGGTCGAGGGCCCAGGCCTCAGCGGCCGTCGGGGCAGCGGGTGGCGGCTCCACATCGAGGGGCGCTGCGGGCTCGGGCATCGTCTCGAGCGGCGCGGTGGCCGGAGCCCACTGCGCCCACGAGGGTGGCGTCGACGGCTCCTCGGCGGGGGTCGCGTCGAGCTCGGGTTCCTCCTCCGGGACGGCCGCAGCGTCGAGAACCGGCTCCGAGTCCGTCTCCTCCGGGTCCAGTTCGGGCGCGGGCTCGGGCTGCCAGGCCGCCGGCGCCGGTGCTGATGGCGGTGGTGTTGGCGGTGGCGCCCAAACGCTGGGACCGTCGATCGGCGCGAACCTGCTGGCGGGCTGAGGGATCGGCGCGGGGTACGGCTGCCCCATCGGATCCGGCGCTGCCGCGGGCGCCGGCTCCTGGACTGCGGCGGAGGCGGTCGTCAGGGTCGCGGCAGGGGTGTCACGGTGCGCCCGGAGGACGGCGATCTCGTCACGCAGGCGGTCCAGTGCGTCGTCGACCTCGTCCATCCGGTAGCCACGGAAGGCCAACCCGAAGCGGATGGCGTCGACCGACTCGGGAAGCACCTGCTCGCCGGGCGCCGGGACCCGGGTGTCCACCCGGTCCGGGTCGTCCTCACGCAGTGCGCCGCCGCGACCGACGGCGACCAGCGCGATGCCGACCAGGACGACCAGCACGATGAGCATCTCCATGAGCAACGCCACGGGGGGATCGTCCCACGTCGAGGGGCTGTGTGAGGGTTGCCTCGCGACAGCGCGCGGAAGGGAGGTCGGGTGCTCCAGCTCGGGACGCACTCGTTCGCCGCGACCGACCTGCTCGTCATGGCCATCGTCAACCGGACGCCGGACTCCTTCTTCGACAAGGGCGCGACCTTCGGGCTCGACGCCGCGCTGGCCGCTGTCGAGAGCGCCGTGCAGGACGGCGCAGCGATCGTCGATATCGGCGGGGTCAAGGCGGGACCGGGCGAGGACGTCGACGTCGACGAGGAGCTGCGCCGGGTCGTCCCGCTGGTGTCCGCCGTACGCGCCGCCCACCCCACTCTCGTCATCAGCGTGGACACCTGGCGCGCGGCGGTAGCCGACGAAGCCGCCGCAGCCGGCGCGGATCTGATCAACGACGCCTGGGGAGGCGCCGACCCGGAGCTGCCCGCGGTCGTGGCTGCGCGCGGCGTCGGGCTCGTGTGCACGCATGTCGGGGGGGCGGCACCGAGGACGAGACCGCATCGGGTCGAGTACGACGACGTCGTGGCGGACGTCACCCAGCATGTGACGGGGCTGGCCGAACGCGCCGTCGCAGCAGGGGTCGATCGCGACCGAATCCTGATCGACCCCGCGCATGACTTCGGCAAGAACACCCGGCACAGCCTGGCTGTCACGCGGCGCCTGCCGGAGCTCGTGGCGACCGGATGGCCGGTACTCGTCAGCCTGTCCAACAAGGACTTCGTGGGTGAGACGCTGGACCTGCCTGTCGGTGAGCGACTGAACGGCACCCTGGCGGCGACCGCGCTCTGCGCCTGGATGGGCGCTCAGGTGTTCCGCGCGCACCAGGTCCGGCCCACCCGCGAGGTGCTGGACATGGTCGCCTCCATCCGAGGCGACCGGCCGCCGACGGTCGCTCGGCGCGGCCTGGCCTGACCGCCGAGCTGTCCGGTCATCGGCGGAGAGTGCGGCCTGGCGACGCACTGTGGTCGCTCTGGCCGCACTCCCCCGGCTCGGCTTCCCGCATTCCTGGGTCAGGGCGCCAGCAACCGCCCTACGGTCGCGACCATGAAGACGCGCATCCTGCTTCTCACCCTGTCCGTCGCAGTGCTCGCGGCCTGCAGCGGAAGCGGAAGCGGCAGTCAGGCCAAGACCGCCCCGGGGCCGACCGAGACCCAGACCACGGCGCCGACCACAGCGCCGACGCAAACCGCACAGCCGAAGCCGACCCCCACCGTTGTCGCGGGCCCGGCCTTGATCGGCAAGTACCGGGTCACAGTCGTGGTGGTCACCTCCAACACCGAGCGCCAGCCGGCGGGAGGCAGATTCGTCAGGACCTGGACGTTCACGCCGCTGTGCCCGGGCCCGACCTGCGGGGTGACGCTGGCGCGTGAGGTGGGCTGGTCCAACCCGAATGGGTCGAGCACCACGCGCGTCTTCCGCTCCGCGGCGACGCGCACGTCGTCGGGTTATCACGGGATCGAGCACAAGCCGCAGCAGTGTCAGCTGCAGTCCGGACGAGTCGTCACAGGACCGGAGCAGGCGACGCTCAACTACACGATTCAGGTGCTCAAAGGCCCGGGCACGCGCCCGTCGTTCAAGGGCACCGCGACCAACACCGCACCGGCGCAGGGTGGATGCCGCGCCGTGACGCAGACCTTCTCCTTCACCGGAAAGCCCGCGTAGCTCTGAGCGCAACACCCCCGGGATCCCGAAATGACCAGTTGATGCATTCGCCTGCAGGCAACGACTCACTCGTCCTACGTTCAGCCCCATGCATCGTCGCGGCGTCATCTTGGCCCTGTCCGCAGCACTGCTGACCGCCTGCAGCGGCGGAAGCAGCGGAGGGTCGGCCGGCCCCGACAAGGCCGGCACGTCGACACCGACGGTCGCGCCGTCCCCGACGCCGGTCGCGCTTCCCGCACTCACGGGCAGCTATCGGGTCGACCTCTTGGTGGTCAAGTCCGACACCAAGCAGCAGGCCGCGGGCTCTCGCGTGACCAGAACCTGGAAGTTCACCCCGCTGTGCGCAGACCCGACCTGCGGCGTCACGCTGAGCCGACAGGCAGGGTGGTACAGCCCCAACGGCACAGCGGGCACGCGCTACTTCCCGTCAACCGCCACTCGCACTGGCGACCGCTACCAAGGGGTCGAGAAGCGGTTGACGCAGTGCCGCGAGCCCAACGGGACAGTGGTGACGGGGAAGGTGCAAGGCACTTTCACCTACACGATCGACATCGTTGCGAGCACCACTGGCAGCCGACCTACGTTCACGGGCACGACCACCGTGGTCGGTTCCCAGGCCGGCACCTGCAAGGGGCTGCACCAGACGTTCACCTTCACGGGTACGCCGGCGTAGTCAGCCTTCGCCTCCTGGCTCGGCCTCGAGGACCTCTTCCGGGGTCGGACGTTCCGTGGGCGGGAGCAGGTGCGCCAGCGCTAGCTCGATCGCCGCGATCGCCGTACTCGCATCCGTGGTCCAGGTCAGCGACTCGAGCACCGATGGCCGCATGAACCCGCGCTCGACCAGCTGGTCGGCCTGCGCGCGCAACGGCGCGAAAGCGTCGTCGGGGTCCACCACCACGACCGGCTTGTCGTGCATGCCAAGAGTGCGAGCCGTCCACACCTCGAGCAGCTCCTCGAGGGTTCCGATGCCGCCCGGCAATGTGATGAAGGCGTCCGAGCGACGGTCCATCTCGCCCTTACGGGTGCGCATGTCGTCCGTCACGACCAGCTCGTCGGAATCGTGGTCGGCGACCTCGAGATCCATGATGGCCCGCGGGATGACGCCGATGGTGCGGCCGCCTGCCGCGCGCGCCGCCGCGGCGACAGCGCCCATGCTGGAGACCGAGCCGCCACCGGTGACCAACGTCCAGCCTCGTTCGCCGATCGCTGTCCCCAGCTCGGCGGCGAGCTCGACGTAGTGCGGTGGGATCGCGGTGCTCGACGCGCAGAAGACGCAGACGGTGACACTCACGCGGGCGGCGTCATCTGGCGTCGGGGCCGGTGCGGCCCGCGGCTGTGCGCGCCGGCTCAGTGGCGGCCACGATCCGCACCGCCTCATCCACGTCGTCCACGACCTGCAGCAAGTTGAGGTCCGCCTCGGCGATCATCCCGCGGGTCACGAGCTTCTCGCGCATCCAGTCCAGAAGGCCGCCCCAGAACTCGGAGCCGACCAGGACCACGGGGAACAACGTGACCTTCTTCGTCTGCACCAAGGTCAGCGACTCGAACAGCTCGTCCATGGTGCCGAAGCCGCCGGGGAGTACGACGAAAGCCTGGGCGTACTTGACGAACATGGTCTTGCGCGCGAAGAAGTAGCGGAAGTTGAGGCCGATGTCGACCCAGTCGTTGATCTTCTGCTCGAAGGGGAGCTCGATGCCGAGCCCGACGCTGACACCGCCGGCCTCGCAGGCGCCCTTGTTGACCGCCTCCATAGCGCCGGGACCGCCGCCCGTGATGACCGCATAGCCTGCCCGGGCGAGCGCGGCGCCGAGCCGCTCGCCCAGTGCGTACTCCGGGTCGTCCCGCGGCGTTCGGGCCGAGCCGAAGACGCTGACCGCCCTCGGCAGCTCGGCGAGCAGTCCGAAGCCCTCGACGAACTCAGCCTGGATACGCAGCACGCGCCACGGGTCGGTGTGCACCCAGCCCGAGTCGCCCCGGCTGTCGAGCAGTCGCTGGTCCGTCGTGGTGTGCGGCACGTGCGAACGGCGGAACGTAGCCGGTCCGCGCTGCTTCTCTGCTGCGGCCGTAGCGACGTCCAGCTCCAGCGCCGCATGGGACTCGTGCTCGGCCTGCTGTTGGTCACGCTCTGGCTGCTCGCTCATGTCGGTGACGCTACCCAGCGGGGTTCTCACCCAGCCGTCAGGTAGCGGTGCAGTGCTGCTTCGACCTCGGCGACCTGCGTGAGGCTCACCCACTCCTCGCGCGTGTGCGCCAGGTTGGGATCGCCCGGACCGAAGTTCACCGCCGGGATGCCGAGCTCGGAGAAGCGGGCCACGTCGGTCCAGCCGTACTTGGCCCGCGGCGGCCGGCCCACCGCGGCCAGGAAGGCCGCCGCCGGTGGGCGGTCCAGCCCGGGCAGGGCGCCTGGGGCGGCGTCGGACAGGGTGACGTCGTACTCGCTGAACAGCTCTGCCACGTGCGCGAAGGCCTGCTCGACCGAGCGGTCGGGCGCGAACCGGAAGTTCACCGAGACCACGCACTCGTCAGGGATCACGTTGCCCGCCACACCGCCGGACACCTGGACCGCGTTGAGCCCCTCCCGGTAGACGCAGCCGTCGATGTCGACGCTGCGCGCTTCGTAGCGGGCCAGTCGCTCCAGCACGGGTGCGGCGGCGTGGATCGCGTTCTCGCCCAGCCAGCTGCGCGCGCTGTGCGAGCGCTTGCCGGTCAGCCGGACGTCGGCCCGCAGCGTCCCCTGGCAGCCGCCTTCGACCTCCCCGTCGGTGGGCTCGAGCAGCAGCGCGAAGTCGGCTGTGAGCCAGTCGGGGTGGTTGCGGCTGAGGCGACCGAGGCCGTTGAGCTCCGCCTCGACCTCCTCGTGGTCGTAGAACACGTAGGTGAGGTCGTAGCGGGGATCCGAGACGGCGGCAGCCAGGCGGAGCATGACCGCGACGCCGCTCTTCATATCGGTGGTGCCGCAACCGTGCAGCACGTCGCCCTCACGCCGGCTCGGCACGTTGTCCGCGATCGGGACGGTGTCGAGATGTCCGCCCAGCACCACCCTGGTGTCGCGGCCCAGGGACGTCCTCGCCACGACGGCGTCGCCATCGCGTGTCACCGTGAGGTGGGCGCTGGCGGCGAGCGCTCGCTCCACGGCATCGGCGATCGCGCGCTCGTTGCCGCTGACGCTGGGTGTGTCGACCAGCGCGACGAGCAGCTCGTCGACGGGGGCGGCGAGGTCGAGGTCGAGATCCACCCGCTCACCTTGTCAGAGCCGCCACGTAGGGTCTGAAGCGTGGTGCGAGCAGTGGTGTTCGACTTCTACGGAACCCTCACAGTGCCGCTCCCTGCCGAGCACCACCGCACTCATCTCGCCCCGATCGCCGAAGCACTCGGCTGCCATCCGGACGACTTCCAGGCCGCGTGGTCGGCGTCGTTCTACGAACGCGCCACCGGGGCGTGGGGCTCACCGCGCGAGTCGATGCGCCGGGCGCTGGCCCACCTGCCGCTGGACCTCAGCGACGAGCGCGTGGAGGCCGCGCTGCGCCTGCGGGAAAGCAGGTTCGGCGAGTACGTGCAGTTGCGCCCGGACACTCTCGACACGCTCATGGGCCTTCGAGAGCGCGGGCTTCGGGTGGCGGTGCTCTCCGACTGCACTGACGAGCTGCCGATCATCTGGCCGTCGCTGCCGGTCGCGCCCCTTGTCGACGTGACGGTCTTCAGCTACGAGTACGGCGCCCACAAGCCGGACCCGTCGCTCTACGCGGCCGCAGCCGAGCAGCTCGGCGTACTCGCGTCCGAATGCCTCTATGTGGGTGACGGCGGATCGGACGAGCTGGCGGGTGCCGAGCGCGCGGGCATGCGCGCCGTGCAGATCTCGGCGGACGGACACCTGGGGTACGGCCACCAGCCGTGGGAAGGGCCGGTCGTGCAGTCGCTGTGGGACCTGCTGGAGGTCGTCGCGTGAGCTGGATCCCGCTGAGCGGTGCAGCCAACGTGCGCGACCTCGGAGGCCTGCCGCTCGCGGACGGCGGAGCCACCTCCTACGGCGAACTGGTGCGTGCGGACAACCTGCAGGGACTGACGGGCGAGGACGTGGACCTGCTGGTCGGCATGGGCCTGTCGACCGTGGTGGACCTGCGCTCGCCGTACGAGGTGCTGGCCGAGGGGCCGGGTCCACTGGTCGGCGTGGTCGAGCACCGGACGCACTCCCTCGTGCCGGAGGCAGGTGCGGGGACGGACATCGACGCGGACTACCTCATGCTGCGCCGTGAGCACGTGGGCGCCCGTTTCCCGGCGGACCCGGTCGTGGCGTTCTACCTGGCCTACCTGAGCGACCGCCCGGAGAGCGTGGTCGGGGCGCTGCGCGCAGTGTCGGAGGCGAAGGGCGCCGCGGTGGTGCACTGCGCCGCCGGGAAGGACAGGACCGGTGTGGTGATCGCGCTGGCGCTGGCGGTGGCGGGAGTCGAGCGCGAGGCGATCGTGGCCGACTACGCCGCCACCGGCGAGCGGATCGGCGACATCCTGGCCCGGCTGCGAGCGTCGCCGACCTACGTCGCCGACATCGACCGCTTGCCCGACGAGAAGCACAAGCCGCGGGCCGAGTCGATGGCGGTCTTCCTGGACCAGCTGGACGCCGACTGGGGTGGACCGCTCGGATGGCTCGAGGCCAACGGCTTCCAGGCCCCCGATGTGGAACGGCTCCGTACGAAGTTGCGCTGAGGCCGCTGGCTCGCAGATCCGGCGGCGAGCCTCCCGGGCCGGGGGCGGGCAGTGCCCCGAAAACCAATGGCGATTGCCCCGCTGGGCGGGGCAATGTTCGGACGATCCCGCACTGGGCGCCACACACCGCCCGGAGGGGCCGCATTGCCCCGCTGGGCGGGGCAATCGCCATCGGCTGGAAGCGAAGGGCCCGCCCGGGACGAGGCCCCGACGGGAGGCCACGGCCCAACTCAGACCTTGCGGTAGCGCGCCTCGATGAACGACCAGAGTCCGTAGGACACGAGCCCGATCGCGGCTGCGCCGAGCAGCAGCTCGCCGTAGGGCTGACCCGCAAGTGTCTTCAGGGACTGGTCCAACCCCTTCGCCGAGGACGCCTTGAAGATCAGCGCGGCGTGCAGCAGGAACCAGCCGACCAGCGCGATGACCAGCCCCCGGCCCACCAGGCCCACGCGGCCCAGCACGCTCGCGGTGGTGCGCATCGCCGGGCTGAGCGGCTTGAGCTTCTCCAAGAACTTGGCCCGAACGCCGCGCACCGCAATCACCAGGCCGCCGATCAGCACGGCGAGCCCGACGGCACCGACCAGCCAGCGGCCACCGGTGTGTGACATGACGCGAACCGTCGCCGGCTTGGTGTTGTCACCTTTCCCACCACCGCCGGAGCTGAGGAACGAGATCACCGAGTAGGCGAACGACCCGTAGAGCACGCCCCGCCCGGCCGACGCGGCGCGCTTCACCCAGCGCTTGGCACCCTCCTCGTCGCGGTGCCCCGCGACTGCCTCGAGCAGCCGCCAGATCGCGTACCCGCAGAAGCCGATGAGCAGGGCGACGAGCATCGTGTGGCCGAGCGGTTTGCTCGCGATCGCCCGCAGGGCGCCCTTGCGGTCGGCCTCCCCGCCGCCGCCGACGGCGATCTGCAGCGCGAGCAGCCCGATGATCAGCCAGATGACTCCGCGGCTCACGAGCCCGAACCGAGCCAGCCACTCGACGGGCTTGCTGTCGACCGCCTGCTTGGCGGCCTCCTTCGTCGCCTGCGAGGCATCGTCGCGTGTGGTCGCCATGGCCGGGGCCTTCCCGCAGAAGGGCCGGCCCGAACCGGGTGGGCCTCATCCCCAGCGCAGCGGCTTCACCCGCAGACCCGCGGCTGAGTCCTCGACCAGCGAGGCGAGCCGCCTCGCTCTCGTCTCGGGCTTCTTGGCGCTGATCAGCCACCACGTCGCCGGCTTGCGATAGGACACCGGCTGGCTCTCCCAGAACTCCCACGCGGCGGGAACGGCCCGCAGCGCTGCCTCAGCCTCGGCAGGCAGCGGGTGCAGTGGCTGCTCCCCGCCGTAGACGCCGGTGAGCTCCTCGCGGCGCCGCTCCCAGGCCGCCGTACCCGCTGCCGTCATCCGCCCCTGCTCCACGAGCCTGCTGTAGCCGGCCACGTTGACCTTGCTCCAGATCGAGCGAGGCCGCCGGGGCGTGAAGCGGATCGTGTAGGACTCGCCGTCACGCGATCGGCGCAACCCGTCGATCCACCCGAAGCAGAGCGCCTCCTCGACCGACTCCGCCCAGGTCATCGAGGGCTTGCCGGTCGAGGTCTTCCAGTAGCCCACGAGCAGCTCGGGCGCGTCCTCGTGGTGCTTCTCGAGCCAGCGCCTGAACTCCGCCCCGGAGGCGAAGAAGATCGGCTCGCTCACGCAGGCGAGGCGTCGCTGGTCGGGAAGGCACAGAACTCGTTGCCCTCAGGGTCGGCCATCACCCACCAGGGGTGGTCGGCGTCGAGCGGCGCCGTCAGGACCCGGGCCCCGAGGTCCACCAGTGGCTGCGGGCTGTCCCCCGCGAGCGTCACGTCGATGTGCACACGGTTCTTCGCCGTCTTGGGCTCCGGCACCGCGTTCACCCAGATCAGCATGCCGTCCCCGGAGAGCTTCACGTCTCCGTCCTTGAACCTGGTCAGCTCGAGTCCGAGCGCCGTCGACCAGAAGTCCGCAAGCAGCGTGACGTCGTTGGCGTCGAGGCAGAAGTCCTTGAAACGAGCTGGCGCAGCCATGACGCGAAGCCTAGGTCGCCCGCCTCCTAGGCTGTGCGCCATGACGCGCAGCGCCGCCGGCACCGGCCTGGCCACCGTGACCGACGGCGGCCAGGTGCTCGATGCCTGGTTCCCCTCACCTCGACTCGGTGGGGATGCCGCCAGCGATGAGGGCCTCGCGGGCCTGGTCCGCAAGGACGTCGAACGGCGAGTACGCCGTGAGCTGGTCACCGTCGTCATCGACCTCGACGCCGCGCCGGCCGACGTCCCCGATACCTACCTCCGGCTGCACCTGCTCTCGCACCGGCTCGTCAAGCCGCACGGGCTCAACCTCGCGGGCATCTTCGGTGTTCTGCCCAACGTCGTCTGGACCTCTGCCGGCCCCTGTGCGGTCGAGGACTTCGAGGCGACGCGCATGCGGCTGACCGCGCGTGACGGACGGGTCACCGTCCTCGGCGTGGACAAGTTCCCGCGCATGGTCGACTACGTGATCCCGCCCGGAGTCCGCATCGCTGATGCCGACCGGGTGCGGCTCGGCGCGCACCTCGCTTCGGGCACCACCGTGATGCACGAGGGCTTCGTGAACTACAACGCCGGGACCCTGGGCACCTCGATGGTGGAGGGCCGCATCTCGGCGGGCGTCGTCGTCGGCGACGGGTCTGACATCGGCGGCAGCGCCTCGATCATGGGGACGCTCTCCGGCGGCGGCACCGAGGTGATCCGCGTCGGCGAGCGCTGCCTGCTCGGCGCCAACTCCGGAATCGGCATCTCGCTCGGCGACGAGTGCGTCGTGGAGGCCGGCTGCTACGTCACGGGTGGCACCAAGGTGCGGCTCGATGACGGCCGCGTGGTCAAGGCCAAGGAGCTGTCCGGCCAGAGCGGCATCCTGTTCCGCCGCAACTCCACGACCGGGGTCGTGGAGGCCGTAGCGCGGGACGGCGCCAAGCCGATCGAGCTCAACGCCGCCCTCCACGCCAACTAGCCCTTGACGTAAGCCAGCTTCTCGCTGACGAGTCCGTCGCGCACGCGGATCACGTCTACCCCGCGGACGTGACCGCCCTCCCACTCGAAGCGCCACATCTGCACCAGCCGGTCGCCGACGCTGAACGAGTCCTCCGTCGTGAACCGAGCACCGGCGGTGTTGAACACCGGCTCCCAGGCCGCGCGAACCGCCGGCTTGCCCTCATGGCGCACCCCATCGGGCGCCGGGTCCGTCGAGTCGAAGAGGACATCCTCGGTGCACAACGCGAGGGCTGCCTCCAGGTCGTGTGCGTTCCACGCCTCGTTGAACCGGTCGACCACTGCGCTGACTGTGTCCATGAAGGCACGGTATTAGGTGACGGTGAAGGTCTCGCTCGACTGGGTCTCGACGTTGGTCTCGCTCGTGGTCCGCGGGCGGGCGTCCAGGTAGTAGCTGCCGGGTGCGAGTGGACGGCCCTTGTCGTCGACAACCTTCCACGTCACGTACCACCGGGCGCACTTTCCTTCGGGCACAGTCACGGTCGGAGACGTGGACGCGAAGTGGTGACCGGTCGACCACTTCCACGATGCGGGGTAGCTGCTGCGCCCCACCGCGAAGTCCAACTGCATACCCGAGGCGAACTCGAGCTTCCCGGTCCCTTGACCAGGGATCCGACACAGCGCGGCGGCGAGCTGCACCGCCTGCCCACCTCGTCCCGTGGTCGCACCGTCGTAGTAGCTGCACCAGCCCTGCGCCACCGTAGGTCCGCTGCCGTCGCACTGGCGCGTGACGTCATAGCTGGTGATCTGCATCGGCGGTCCGACCTCACCGTTGGGGCGGGGAGCAGGGGATGACGCGCTGGCTCTCGGACTGGGTCCGGTCGAGGGAGGGATGCCGGGCGGCACCGTGGCTCGCGGCACGAGCGACTCGACCGGAGGGATCGCGACACCGGCGCCGGGCACCGATGGGGCCGAGGGCGCACCGCTCGCCGTACTCGTCACCGGCGGCTTGCCTGCAGGCGGGTTGATCGTGTTCAGCGCGTCGTTCGCTCCGCCAGAGGCGATCACCGCGAACACGGCGGCGACCGACGCGGCCGCGGTTGCCCCCACGGAGGCCGCCTTGACGCGTCGGCGCTCGGTGGCCCGCTTCATGACGCCGCCGATCCCGTCTGGGCTCGGCACGGCGGAGTCGATGCTCCGGCCAGGAGGAAGCAGCTCGGGATCAGGCATGGGGGTCCTCCAGGATGTCGCGGAGCAGGGCACGCGCTTCGTGGAGCCGGCGCTTCGTGGTGCCCACGGGGATGTGCAAGGCGGCGCTGACCTGCTCGATCGGCAGGTCGGCGTAGTAGTGCAGGAGTACGGCGTGGCGCAGCCGCTTGGGGAGGCGCTCGACCAGGTCACGCAACCACGGGTCGTGCTCCGGGGTTGCCTCGTCGCGCAGAGCCTCGGCGGACGAGTACGCCGCTGTTTCACGGCCGCGCTTGCGCCAGTGCTGTCGCGCGAGGTTGATGCCGGTCAGGTACACGTACGCCCGCGGGTGCTCGACCCGACGCCAGCGCGCGAAGACCCGCACGAACGCCTCCTGGGCCAGGTCCTGCGCCAGGGCCCGGTCGCCGACCAGGGTGACCAGGTAGCCGGTCAGCGGCCCGACGTGCTGCTCGTAGCAGGCCACCAGGTCCGCGGGCCAGCGCTCAGCCCGCACCATCAGCCCGCCTTCTGCGTGCACGAGTGTCATGCACCCCCTCCTCCGTCACTGCCTTGATGCCGCAGCGGGGCGGGAGGTTCAGGCCGATGTCAGGCGATTCGTCGCCGACTCGATGCGCTCGTCGGTCGCGGTCAGCGCCACCCGGACGTGCCGTGCGCCGGCCGCACCGTAGAACTCCCCCGGCGCCGCGAGGATGCCGCGGTCGGCGAGCCAGGCCACCGACGTCCAGCAGTCCTCCTCGCGGGTGGCCCACAGGTAGAGCCCGGCCTCGGAGTGCTCGACGCGGAAGCCCGCCGCCTCGAGGGCGGGTCGCAGCTGCCGGCGCCGCGCGAGGTAGCGGGTGCGCTGTACCTCGACGTGCGCGTCGTCGTCGAGGGCGGCTGCCATCGCGGCTTGCACCGGTGCCGGCACGATCATCCCCGCGTGCTTGCGTACCTCCAGAAGTCGGCGGACGAGTACGGCGTCACCCGCCACGAAGCCGGCGCGGTAGCCGGCGAGGTTGGACCGCTTGCTGAGCGAGTGAACTGCCAGCAGGCCGGTGTGATCACCCTCGCTGACGCGTGGGTCGAGGATGCTCACCGGTTCGGCGTCCCAGCCGAACGCGCTGTAGCACTCGTCGCTCGCGATGACCCCGCCCCGCTCGCGGGCGGAGCGGACGACCTCGCGCAGCTCCTCGACGCTCATCACCGCCCCGGTCGGGTTGGACGGTGAATTGACCCAGGTGAGGTCCCCGACCCCTCCGCAGACGGGCTTGGCGCCGGCGAGCAGCGCGCCCACCTCATACGTCGGGTAGGCGATGCTCGGCAGCCCGACCGTGCGCGCCTCGAGCAGCGTGGGCAGCCAGGCGACGAGCTCCTTGGTCCCGATCACCGGGAGCACGGCGTCGGGTGAGACGTCGCTGTGGAGCGCCCGCGCAAGCCAGCGTGCTGCGGCCTCGCGGACCGTCGTCGTACCCGCAGTGAATGGATAGCCGGGCGCGTCAGACGCCGCCGCGAGCGCGGCCTTGGCCACGTCGGGGGTCGGGTCGACCGGCGTGCCGACGGACAGGTCGACGATGCCGTCGGGATGGGCACGGGCCCGGTCGCCGTACGGCGCGAGCCGGTCCCAGGGGAAGTCGGGGAGGTTCAGCTGAGTGCTCTGGTTCAGCTCAGTGCTCTGCAGGCTCGACCTGGGGCGGCAGTGCCTCGATGAGCGGGTGGTCCTTGTCGATCTTGCCGACCTTCGACGCGCCGCCGGGTGAGCCGAGGTCGGTGAAGAACTCGACGTTGGCTGCGTAGTAGGGCTTCCACTGCTCGGGGGTGTCGTCCTCGTAGAAGATCGCCTCGACCGGGCAGACCGGCTCGCAGGCGCCGCAGTCGACGCACTCGTCCGGGTGGATGTACAGCATCCGGTTGCCCTCGTAGATGCAGTCGACGGGGCATTCCTCGATGCACGCCTTGTCGAGCAGGTCGACGCAGGGCTGCGCGATGACGTAGGTCACGGTCCGGTCCCTCCCGGGCTGAGTTGAAGCCAGTCGTTCCAACCAGTGTGCGAGCGGGCCAGCAGCGGCCCGTCTCCGGTATCAGTGTCTACTAGACAACACTAGACACTAGACACCGGAGGGCCGCCGGGCATGCTGACCAACCACGACGTGGGACGGCGGGTGTCGGTCCGGCGCCGGGTCGAGGGCGGGCTCACCGACGTGCTGGGCCACCTGCTCGACCTGGATGGGGACCACTTGGACGTCCTGTCTCG
>JAVEEJ010000081.1 GCA_030840515.1 Frankiaceae bacterium
GCGAGCCGGTAGACGCGGGCGCTGTGCAGCTGCACGACCTCATCCCAGGAGGGCGCGGCCCAGCCAGGAGCCGTGGTTGACTCGTCGCTCACCAGGCCTCCCTCGCGAGACGTGATGACACCAGCGGTCATCAGCGTCACTCCCATGGTGCCTCGCCGTCCTCGCTCGCGCTAACGCTGGCCTCCCCAGCCTGCTTCCTGCCCAACGTGCGCGGGGGGTCGGGCGGTTCCGCGGCTAGGCTGCCGGGATGACCAGCGCCGGACCCCAGCAGGAGGCCCGCCCCGCGCTCGAGCAGAGCTGGCGGCACAGCGAGGGCTGGATCGAGGAGGACGCGGCCCTGGTCGCGGGACGGGCCCGCGGAGCCGAGGTGGGAGCGGTCCCGATCGGGCCGGGGGGCGGTGCCGCACTGCGCTTTCTCGCCGCCATGCTCGGCGCCCGGTCGGTCGTCGAGATCGGCACGGGCTGCGGTGTCTCGGGCACCTGGCTGCTTCGCGGCATGGCCCCCGATGGCGTGCTGACCTCGATCGACCTCGAGCCCGAGCACCAGCGCCTCGCCCGCGACACCTTCACCGACGCCGGCTTCGCGCCGGCCCGGGTGCGACTGATCGCGGGACGCGCGATGGATGTGCTCCCGCGCCTGACCGACGCCGGCTACGACCTCGGGTTCTGCGACGGGGAGAAGACCGAGTACGGCGACTACCTGGCCGAGGCGATCAGGCTGCTCCGACCAGGCGGGGTGGTGGCCTTCGACAACGCGCTCTGGCACGACCGGGTCGCCGACCCGACGGCTCGGGACGCCGCGACGGTGGCGGTCCGCGAGCTCGGCAAGCGGGTGCGCGAGGACGAGACGCTCGTCTCGACCCTGCTGCCCGTGGGCGACGGCCTGCTGGTCGCCGTCAAGCTCTAGCTCCTGGAAGCGGGCAGCGGGACGGGGCTACTCGACGACCTGGCCCTTGCCGACGACGACGATGCCGCCGGGCGAGACGTGGAAGCGCTCGCGATCGGCGACCGGGTCGACGCCGATCTGCGCTCCGGCGGGTACAGACACGTTCTTGTCGATGATGGCGTTGCGGATCACCGCGCCGCGGCCGATGTCCACCCCGTGCATGATCACGGAGTTCTCGACCAGCGCGCCGGAGTGCACGAACACGTTGGGCGACAGCACCGAGCGCCGCACCGAGGACCCGGAAACGACGCACCCGGGCGAGACCATCGACTCGATGGCTGATCCGGTGCGCCCCGGCTCGTCGTGGACGAACTTCGCTGGCGGCAGCGGCGGCTGCGAGGTGAGGATGGGCCACCGTCGGTTGTAGAGGTTGAACACCGGGTGCACTGAGACAAGGTCCTGGTGGGCGTCCCAGTAGGCGTCCAGCGTCCCGACATCGCGCCAGTAGCCGCGGTCGCGGTCGGTCGCGCCGGGCACCACGTTGTCGCCGAAGTCGTAGACCTCGGCAGCCGACTCGGCCACGAGCCGCGGGATGACGTCACGGCCCATGTCGTGGACCGAGCCCTCCTCCCCCGCATCGGCCCGGAGCACGTCGAGCATCGCCTCCGTGGTGAACACGTAGTTGCCCATCGAGGCGTAGGACTCGTCGGGCGAGTCCGGCAGGCCCGGTGGGTCGGCCGGCTTCTCGAGGAAGCCGCTGATCCGACGGCCGTCGAGCGCGGTGTCGATCACGCCGAAGTCGCGCGCCTCCTTGCGCGGCACGCGCAGCCCGGCCACTGTCACACCCGCGCCGGACTCGATGTGCTGCTCGACCATCTGGCGCGGGTCCATGCGGTAGACGTGGTCGGCCCCGAACACCACGACATGGGTCGGCCGCTCGTCGTACACGAGGTTCAGGCTCTGATAGATCGCATCCGCCGAACCGGCGAACCAGCGCGGTCCCATCCGCTGCTGCGCCGGGACCGGGGTGACGTAGTCACCGGTCAGCGTCGACATCCGCCACGTGGTGGTGATGTGCCTGTCCAGCGAGTGCGACTTGTACTGGGTCAGCACGCACAGTCGCCGGTAGCCACCGTTGACCAGGTTGCTCAGCACGAAGTCGACCAGGCGGTAGGCGCCGCCGAAAGGCACCGCGGGTTTGGCCCGGTCGGCGGTGAGTGGCCACAACCGCTTGCCCTCCCCGCCGGCGAGGACGATGCCGAGCACGCGCGGATCAGCCACCCGGCGACCCTACCCACCGGTGGCCCCTAGGGTGCATCGCGTGCGCGTCGGACTGCTGACCAAGGAGTACCCACCGGAGGTGTACGGCGGTGCCGGGGTCCACGTGGAGTACCTGGCGCGCGAGCTGACGAAGCTCGTCGAGGTCCACGTGCACTGCATGGGGGCCGACCGCGAGGGGGCGACCGCGCACCGACCGCCGGTCGAGCTGGCCGACGCGAACGCCGCCCTCGCCACCATCGGCACCGACCTGCTCATGGCTGACGCCGTGGCTGGGCTCGACCTCGTGCACTCGCACACCTGGTACGCCAACCTCGCCGGGCACGTGGCCTCGCTGCTGCACGGCATGCCGCATGTCATGACCACGCACTCGCTGGAGCCGCACCGGCCGTGGAAGGCCGAGCAGCTCGGTGGCGGCTACGCGCTCTCGTCCTGGGTGGAGCGGGTGGCGGTGGAGTCGGCCGCTGCCGTGATCGCCGTGTCGGAAGGCATGCGCGGCGACGTGCTCGCGGCCTACCCCGCGGTGGACCCCGGCCGGGTGCACGTGGTGCACAACGGGATCGACACCTCCGAGTACGCACCGGTCGACGCCGAGGAGCTCGAGCGCGTGAGGTCGTCGTACTCGCTCGCCGATCCCTACGTGCTGTTCGTCGGCCGGATCACCCGGCAGAAGGGGCTGCCCCATCTCATCGCGGCCGCGCGCGACATCGACCCGGCCGCCCAGCTCGTGCTGTGCGCCGCAGCACCGGACACCCCGGAGATCGAGGCGGAGGTCCGCGCCGGGTTGGCGGAGCTGGAAGCAGCCCGCGGCAACGTCCGCTGGATCTCCTCCGCCGTGCCGCGGCGGGACCTGGTGGCGCTGCTGTCCGGCGCTGCGGTCTTCGTGTGCCCGTCGGTCTACGAGCCGCTGGGGATCGTCAACCTGGAGGCGATGGCGTGCGCGACTCCGGTCGTCGCGTCGCGGGTCGGCGGCATCCCCGAGGTGGTCGTCGACGGAGCGACGGGCCTGCTGGTCGAGCCAGCCGACGAGCCGGGGCTCGCGGCCGCGGTGAACGAGCTCCTCGCCAACCCGGACAAGGCGACGGCGATGGGTGCAGCCGGTCGCGAGCGCGCGGTCTCGGAGTTCAGCTGGACCCGGATCGCCGAGCAGACCGTCGAGCTCTACCGGGACCTGCTCTGAAGTCAGCGGCCAGGTCCGGTTGACCGGGCATGTGCATCGCTGAGACGTTTCGCACGCCGCGCGGCGGCCGTGCCGCGTTCTCGCCCGAGGGGGCCCCGTTATGGGAAACGAAAAGCGCGTCTACACCGTGACCAAGTGGCAGGCCTTCGCCATCGTCACCGCCATCATCGTCGCCGCCCTGTCCGTGCCGGTCGGGGTGATGGCGGCCACCGGGTCGTTCGTCAACATCCGTGACTACGCCACGACGGGTGCCAGCGGCTACAGCCGGGTGATCAACAACCGGATCGTCACCGAGCAGTGCGACCCGGGCACGACCACGATCAACACCACCACCTGCTCCCGTGTGACAGGTGGCAAGCTTCAGGTTGGTGCCCAGCCGGTCGCGCCGGCGAATCCCTGGAATGCCATCAACGACATCAGCTTGACGGCAAGCGGCTCGCGGCGGCCCCTCTACATCGGCCTAGGCCCCGCCAGGCTCAACCTCTCCAACTTCACCGCCTCAGCCGAGGGTGGCACTGCAGGCTCGGTGCGCATCTTCCTCATCGTCTATGTCAGCGACTCGAGCGCCGGTGACTGCACAACGCTGTCGGGGGCTTCCTTCGGCGCTGCCGAGCGCTTCGTGGTGATGGTGCCGGTCGGGAGCACGATCTCGCTCAGCTACCCCACGCCGCTCGTGTATTCCGCCTATGCAAGCTCAGGTAGGCGTTACTGCGTCGACGTCGAGACGTCCGGTCCCTCCGGGTACACGGCCCACGTGTCAGGCGTCGGCTTCATCGGTTGAGGCGGTGCGGGCTGTGGCCCGACGTGGCCACAGCCTGCGCTAGCGCGACTCGAGCCAGCGGAGCAGGGTGCGCACGCCGTAACCCGACGCACCCTTGGTGATCTCGCCGTCGTCCTTCTCGGCGCGGGCCGGACCGGCGATGTCGAAGTGCGCCCACG
>JAVEEJ010000135.1 GCA_030840515.1 Frankiaceae bacterium
ACGGCGAGGTTGCCGCCCTCGCAGAAGTCGTTCTGCACGTCGACGATGACGAGTGCTCGGGTCACGGCAGCTCCTCCTGGGCGGCGCTGACAACCTCGGTGCGCAGCACGGGTGTGCCGCGCGAGAGCTGTTCCGCGGTTGCGGGCAGCTCGGCCAGGACCCGCTGGTGGCGCTCCCTGGCCTCGGACAGCCTCTCGCGAACCACCGCCTCCCCGCTACGGAACAGCGGCACTGACACGCGGCGCTCGCCCGGCTCCCCTGGTGCCCCGCTCGGCCGAACGCGCTCGAGCGTGGCCTTGCCGTCAGCGCCGATGAGCCGCCAGCCCACCTTGCGCCCCCCGACGCTGGGCTTGCCGGTCGACCGCTTGGCCACCGGTCGGCCGTCGACCGACACCAGCTTGTAGACGAAGCCGGCGGTGGGGGCGCCGCTCCCGGTCACCAGCGAGGTGCCCACGCCGTAGCCATCGATCGGGCAGTGCGCCAGGCCCTTGATCGACTGCTCGTCGAGGTCGCTGGTGACCACAATCCGGGTGTCGGTGGCCCCCAGGGAGTCGAGCAGCTCCCGGACCCGCACGGCCAAGCTCCCGAGGTCGCCGCTGTCCAGCCGGACTGCGCCCAGCGCCGGACCGGCCACCTCGACGGCGACCCGAACGGCGGCCTCGACGTCATAGGTGTCCACCAGCACGGTGGTGTCCGGCCCCAGCGCAGCCACCTGGGACGCGAACGCCTCGCGCTCGGTGTCATGCAGGAGCGTGAAGGCGTGGGCGCTGGTCCCGCTGGTCGGGATGCCGTAGCGGCGCCCAGCCTCGAGGTTGCTCGTCGCGCTGAAGCCGGCGATGTAGGCCGAGCGCGCGCAGGCGACGGCCGCCTCTTCGTGGGTGCGGCGCGAGCCCATCTCGATGCACCTGCGGCCCTCCGCCGCGACCACCATGCGCGAGGCCGCCGACGCGATCGCGCTGTCGTGGTTGAGGATGCTCAGGGCCAGGGTCTCGAGCAGGACCGCATCACCGAAGCTGCCGTCCACCACGAGCACGGGCGAGCCGGGGAAGTAGCACTCGCCCTCGGGGTAGCCGTCGATCGCGACGCGCGGCTCCCAGCTCGCGAGGTAGCCCAAGGTGTGTTGCGACACGACGTGGGCGTCGTCGAGGTGAGCGAGTACGGCGTCGTCGAAGCGAAAGGTCGCCAGCGCGTCGAGCAGGCGCCCCGTCCCCGCGACGACCCCGTAGCGCCGTCCCTGCGGCAGGTGCCTGGCGAAGACCTCGAAGCTGCAGGCCCGGCCAGCTGTCCCGTCCTGCAACGCGGCGTCGAGCATGGTCAGCTCGTAGTGGTCGGTGAGCAGCGCGGTGGAAGCTCCCGGCACGGGCATGTGCCGCAGCCTAAGTGCCTCGCCTCACTCCGGCTTCATGATCGACTCCGGCTTCATGATCGACTCCGGCTGCATGATCGCGATGGGACAACAGCCTCCCCAAAGCGCTCGGCCGTTGGGGCTGGTGTCCCATCGTGATCATGGGAGCCGCGCTGATTAGGCTCACTGCTGTGTCCGTGGCGCCTGCGGAGGTCGAGCGGACCGACGCCGATGAGGACCTGCGGCCCGATCGGGCCTGGGTGGCAATCGTGTGGAACGACCCGGTCAACCTCATGTCCTACGTCACGCACGTGCTGCAGAAGCTGTTCGGCTACAGCCGCCCCGACGCGGAGAAGCTCATGCTCCAGGTGCACAACGACGGCAAGGCCGTGGTCTCGCACGGCACGCGCGAGGAGATGGAGCGCGACGTGACGCGACTCCACGCGGCCGGCCTGTGGGCCACCTTGCAGCAGGACTGACGTTGAGCCAGCACCGATGAGCCAGCCCTGATGAGCTGTCACCGATGAGCCAGCACCGATGAGCCAGCACCGATGAGCCGGTTCCGTCCCGACCGCCGCGGTCGACCCACGCTCGTGCTCGACGCGATCGAGCGCGAGGTGCTGGCCGACCTGGTGCTGCAGGTGCGGCACCTCGTGGGTGGACCCGCAGAAGCCGACCCGCTCGCCGGACTGAGCCTCGCGGAGGCAGGTGCGGAGTCCGGCGCCGAGTCCGGTGCCGAGGTCCCCGCGGACCCCGCGCTCGCGCGGCTGCTCCCCGACGCCTACCGCGATGACCCCGAGGGCGCCGAGGACTTTCGGCGCTTCACCGAAGCGGACCTGCGGGCCGGCAAGGTGCGCGATGCGCTGCTCGTGCTCGGTGACCTCGAAGCCGCGGACGACGCCGACTCCGTCGTACTCGCCAGCGCTGAGCAGGCCGAAGCGTGGCTGCGCGCCCTGAACGACGTCCGGCTCGCGTTGGGCGCTCGGCTGGATGTTGCCGAGGACTCCTGGGAGGAGGCCGAGTCGCTGCCTGAGGGCTCGGAGCGGCGCCAGGCACTCGAGGTCTACCACTGGCTCGGGTGGCTGCAGGAGACCTTGTTGGAGTGCTTGTAACGTCGCCGCGTGCTCGAGATCTCAAGGGACGCGTACGACGCCGTGGTGGCGCACGCCCGCCGTGACCACCCGGACGAGGCGTGCGGGATGCTCGCGCGTTCGGGCAGCGGTGAGGTGCGGGTCATCGAGATGATGAACACGGCGCGTTCGCCGACCTTCTACGA
The DNA here is from genome assembly GCA_030840515.1 of Frankiaceae bacterium. Classification (GTDB taxonomy): domain Bacteria; phylum Actinomycetota; class Actinomycetes; order JAVEEJ01; family JAVEEJ01; genus JAVEEJ01. The sequence continues at coordinate 2,622 of JAVEEJ010000135.1, forward strand.
GATGGACTCGCTCGAGGTGCTGCGGGTGATGCGCGAGCTCGACGACCGCGACGAGGCCCTCTACGCCATCTATCACTCGCACACCGCGACGGAGGCCTACCCCTCGCGCACCGACATCTCGATCGCCGGCTACCCCGAGGCCCACTACGTCCTCGTCTCCACCCGCTCACCCGACGAGGTCGAGTTCCGCTCCTTCCGGATCGTCGATGGTGTGGTCGAGGAAGAGCCCGTGTCCGTCGGCGGTTAGAGCCAGGAGAGAATGCTGGCGAGTACGGCGACGAGAGGACTGGCAGTGGCCATCGAGGTGCGCATCCCGACGATCCTGCGTCCCCACACCGGGGGCGAGAAGTCGGTCGAGGGCAAGGGCGAGACCCTCGCCGACCTGCTCGACGACCTGGAGTCGCGGCACGGCGGCCTCAAGGCCCGACTGGTGACCGACGGCGCGCTGGCACGTTTCGTGAACGTCTACGTCAACGACGAGGACGTGCGCTTCATGGGTGGGATGCAGGCGCCGCTCAAGGACGGGGACTCGGTCACCGTGCTCCCGGCGGTAGCGGGCGGCTAGTGGCCCGCTACGACTCGCTCATCGGCTCCGTCGGGCACACCCCGCTGGTGGGCCTCCCGCGGCTGTCGCCCTCCGCGGAGGTCCGGCTGTGGGCGAAGCTCGAGGACCGCAACCCGACCGGGTCGGTGAAGGACAGGCCGGCGCTGTTCATGGTTGAGCAGGCCGAGCGATCCGGCCTGCTGCGGCCCGGCTGCACGGTGCTCGAGCCGACGTCCGGCAACACCGGCATCTCGCTCGCCATGGTGTGCCGGCTGCGTGGCTACCGACTGGTCTGCGTGATGCCGGAGAACACCTCGGTGGAACGCCGCCAGCTGCTCGAGATGTACGGCGCCGAGATCGTCTACTCGCCGGCAGCCGGCGGGTCCAACGAGGCCGTGCGAGTCGCGAAGCGGATGGCCGACGAGCACCCGGACTGGGTGATGCTCTATCAGTACGGCAACCCGGCGAACGCGCTCGCGCACTACGAGTCGACCGGCCCGGAGATCCTCGAGGACCTTCCGACGATCACCCACTTCGTGGCCGGCCTCGGCACGACCGGCACCCTGATGGGCACCGGCCGCTACCTGCGTGAGCACGTGCCGGGCATCACGGTGGTGGCTGCCGAGCCTCGCTACGGCGAGCTGGTCTACGGGCTGCGCAACATCGACGAGGGCTTCGTGCCCGAGCTCTACGACCCGACACTGATCGACTCGCGGTTCTCGGTCGGTCCGGAGGACGCGCTGCGCCGTACTCGTCAGCTCATCGAGGAGGAGGGCATCTTCGCCGGCCCCTCCACGGGGGCGATCCTGCATGCTGCGCTCGGCTTCGCGGCCAAGGCGGTCCAGGCGGGCGAGCGGGCCGATATCGCGTTCATCGTCTGCGACGGCGGGTGGAAGTACCTGTCCACCGGGGCGTACGCCGGCACCCTGGCCGAGGCCGCGGAGAAGATCGACGGCCAGCTCTGGGCCTGAGGACAGCCCCCGGGGAGGTGCCAGCACGAGGAAGAACCGGGGGCGAGTACGACGGGCGTAGCGCTGAGGGCGCCCGATAGGGGACGATTCGTCCCGTGCGCAGACTCCTCGCCCTCGCCGGGCTGCTGACCGCCGTCGCTCTGCCGATCGCCTCCGCGCCCGCGACCCCCGTGCCGCCAGGCTTCGCGAGCCCGAACGTGGAGTGGCTGGCCAACGTGCCGCTGCACGCCGACACCGCGGGCGGGCGCCTCGTCGGCAAGAACCTCTACGTCCTGGACTCCCGCGGGTTCGCCATCTACGACCTGACCAACCCGGAGCTGCCGGTGCCCGTCGGGGTCACGGCGCTGCCGGAGGTGCCGTACTACCCGCAAGAGGACATGGACACGAACGGCATCGTGGCGATCGTCGGCCAGGGCTCGCCCAACCCGGCCAACATGCTGTTCGTCTTCGACGTGCACGAGAAGTCCAACCCGACGCTGATCGCGACTCTCGCCGGCGCCGGCTCGCACACCGTGAGCTGTGTCCTGAACTGCACCTGGGTCTATGAGTCCAACGGCAAGATCGTCGACCTGCGTGACCCCAAGAACCCGAAGCTCGCGGGCAATTGGCAGACCGGCACGGACGTCAAAGAGGCGGCGCACGACGTGACCGAGGTCGCGCCCGGCTTCGTCATGACCAGCAGCAAGCCGATCCTCTACCTCGACGCGCGGCGCAACCCTGCGCACCCGCGGGTGATCGGGCACAGCATCATGCCGGACAAGCGCTTCATCCATGCCAACCTCTGGCCCCGCGACGGTGCGGACCGTTGGCTGCTCGTCGGCGGCGAGACCGCTGACATCCCCTGCAGCAGCAAAGAGGGTGGCGCCTTCATGACCTACGACACGAAAGACCTCAAGCGCACCGGCAAGATGCGCATGGTCGACGACTGGCGCGCCCCGGACACGTTGCCCACGGAGGGCGGCTCGCCCGTGGAGACGTTCTGCTCCCACTGGTTCACCACGCGGCCGGGCTACAAGAACGGCGGACTCGTCACCGCGGGCTGGTATGAGCACGGCACCCGGTTCCTCCAGGTCTCGCCGACGGGCAAGATCACAGAGAAGGGCTGGTTCATCCCGGCCGGCACCACCGCCTCCGGCGCCTACTGGGTCACCAAGGACATCCTCTACGTCCTCGACTACCAGCGCGGGCTCGACATCCTCCGCTGGCACGACACGGCCAACTGGAGCGGTCAGCACGGCGCAACGATCCGCGGGCTCGCGCCGTGGCAGGCACCCACGACCAGCCGTACCTGGGGCAACCAGCTCGCCGTGATGTGCGGCCCGCCGCGGTCGGCGGCACCTGTCCGCGGGTAGCGTTGCGCGTCGTGACTGACGCGCCGATCGGCATCTTCGACAGCGGGGTGGGCGGCCTCACGGTGGCGCGTGCGGTGCTCGACCAGCTCGCGCACGAGCCCATCGTCTACGTCGGTGACACGGCCCGCGGCCCCTACGGGCCTCGCCCGATCGCTCAGGTCCGGCAGTACGCCCTGGAGGTGCTCGACCACCTCGTCGACGAGGGCGTGAAGATGCTCGTCATCGCGTGCAACACAGCGAGCGCCGCGATGCTCAGAGACGCGCGAGAGCGCTACGCCGTACCCGTTGTCGAAGTGATCCAGCCTGCTGTCCGACGAGCCGTTCGCGCCACGAGAAACGGGAAGATCGGTGTGATCGGGACAGTCGGGACGATTCAGTCGCGCGCGTACGACGACGCCTTCGCAGCCGCACCGCAGGTCGAGCTCACCAGCGTGGCCTGCCCACGATTCGTCGAGTTCGTCGAGCAGGGCGACACCTTCACCGAGGAGCTGCTCGAGGTGGCGTCCGAGTACCTGCGGCCGGTGGTGGAGGCGGGTTGCGACACACTCGTCCTCGGCTGCACGCACTACCCGTTGTTGATCGGCGTCATCGCCTACGTCGTGGGCGACGGTGTGACCTTGGTCTCCTCCGCCGAGGAGACGGCCAAGGACGTCTACCGTGGCCTCGCCGAGAACCGGTTGTTCCGCGACGAGGCGCTCCCAGCACCGCAGCACAGGTTCCTGGCGACGGGTGACCCCCTGCCCTTCGCCCAGCTTGGTCGGCGTTTTCTCGGACCGGAGGTCGGTGTGGTGGAGCGAGCCCCGCAGCTGCTCACGGCCGGTCACGTCATGAGGGGGGAGTAGGTGCGACTCACTGTCGTCGGCTCGGCGGGAACGTTCCCCGGACCCGAGTCAGGGTGCTCCAGCTATCTGCTCGAGCACGAGGGCTACAAGCTGCTGCTCGACATGGGCAACGGGTCCATGGGCGAGCTGCAGAAGTACATCGACCTGCGGGAGATCGACGCGGTCTTCGTCAGCCACCTGCACGGCGACCACTGCCTCGACCTGGTCACCTACACCTACGCGCGGCGCTACCACCCGGGTGGTGGGAGCGGGCCGCTTGCGGTCTTCGGACCGGCCAAGCTCGAGGCCCGGCTCTGCAATTCCTTCGACCGTCCCATCCCGGGGGGCATCGACGACGTGTTCGCGTTCCACGTCGTGTCGGACTCCGAGAAGATCGAGCTCGGCCCGTTCCACCTCGTGCCGAGGCTCGTGTCGCATCCGGTGGAGTGCTACGGCGTCCGGGTCGAGGCGGGTGGGCGCACGCTGGCCTACAGCGCCGACAGCGGCCCGATCGACTCGCTCATCGACCTCGCCCGCGACGCCGACGTCTTCCTCGCCGAGGCCTCCTACCTTGAGGGCGACGAGAACCCGCCGGGCGTGCACATGACGGGCAAGGAAGCCGCGGAGCATGCGACCCGCGCCAGCGCCCAGTCGCTGCTGCTGACCCACCTCGTCCCGTGGAACCCGGTGGATCGGGTGCTCGCAGACGCGGAGTCGGCGTACTCGGGCCCGATCGCCCTCGCCACCCGGGGCCTGCAGCTCGACATCTAGGGTCGGACCGTGACCCGACCTCATGACCGCGCTGTCGATGCGCTGCGCCCTGTCCGGATCAGCCGAGGCTGGCTCGACCACGCCGAGGGCTCGGTGCTCGTCGAGTTCGGGGCGACCCGCGTGCTGTGCGCCGCATCGGTCACCGAAGGCGTGCCGCGCTGGCGCAAGGGCAGCGGCCTCGGCTGGGTGACGTCGGAGTACGCGATGCTGCCCCGCGCCACCCACACCCGCTCCGACCGCGAGTCGGTGAAGGGACGCATCGGCGGCCGCACCCACGAGATCTCCCGCCTGGTCGGGCGATCGCTGCGCGCCTGCATCGACCTCAAGGCGCTCGGCGAGAACACCATCGTCATCGACTGCGACGTGCTGCAGGCGGACGGAGGGACGCGTACGGCGGCCATCACGGGTGCCTACGTCGCACTGGCCGACGCGGTGTCGTGGCTGCGCGAGCGCGGCGCGATCAGCGCGTCTGCGCAACCGCTGACGACGTCAGTGGCGGCGGTGTCGGTGGGTGTCGTGGGAGGCGAGGCGCGCCTTGACCTCGAGTACGTCGAGGATGTCGCGGCCGACACGGACATGAACGTGGTCTGCACCGGCGACGGGCGCTTCGTCGAGGTCCAGGGCACCGCGGAGCAGGAGCCCTTCGACCGCGCGCTGCTCGACCGGCTGCTGGACCTGGCGGTCGCCGGTTGCGCGTCGTTGACCGCTGCCCAGGAGGCAGCCCTCTCGCAGCCGCTGCGCGTGCATGGTGGCGAGCAGGCGCGGGGGATGTGAGCATCCGGCTGGTGCTCGCGACCCGCAACGCCGGCAAGGTCGTCGAGCTGCAGCGAATCCTGGCGGACCTGCCGGGCCAGGATTTTGACCTGGTCGGGATGGACGAGCTCCCCGGCTCGATCGGGGACGTCGTGGAGACGGGCGCGACCTTCGCGGAGAACGCACTGCTCAAGGCCCGCGTGATCGCCGGCCTCACTCGGCTCCCCGCGGTCGCAGACGACTCCGGGCTGTGTGTCGACGCGCTCAACGGGATGCCTGGCGTGCTGTCGGCTCGGTGGGCCGGCCGCCACGGCGACGACCAGGCCAACCTGGAGCTGCTCCTCGGCCAGCTCAGGGACGTGCCGGCGGATCGCCGCGCCGCACGGTTCACCTGCGCGGCGGCTGCGGCGCTCCCCAGTGGTCAGCACCTCGTTGTCGAGGAGTCCTTGTTCGGCACACTGGTCCGAGAGCCGCGCGGCGCCGGTGGCTTCGGCTATGACCCGATCTTCGTGCCCGAAGGTGAGACCCGCACCACTGCGGAGATGCGCCCGGAGGAGAAGGACGCGATCAGTCACCGCGGCAAGGCCTTCCGCGCCCTCGCCAGCCAGCTGCCGGCTCTGCTCGGGACCTGAGGAGCAGCCATGGACGCGGTCATCGTCGTTGCGGCCCTGGCAGACACCGCGGCGGTACTCGTCCACGGGGTGGTCGGAGGACGCTGGGCCAAGCAGCAGCTCGCCGCCGTGGAGCTGCCCACCACTGCTCTTTTCGGCGACGCCGACGTCGCGCGGCGGGTGTTCGGGGTCACCTGGCACGCGGTGACCGGGACCTTCGCCACCTGTGCCGGTGCCCTCTACCTGATGGCGGCGGACGCCATCGCCCACGAGCCCGCTGTGCTGCGGCTCATCTGCGTTCTCCACGTCGTCGTACTCGTCGTCGGACTGTCCTTCTTCCTCCGTCGACTCGACGCACTCAAGGGCGTCATCCCGCCGATCTTCGTGACGTGCATGAGCGCGGTCGCTGTCACGACCTGGCTCGCTAGCCGCTGACGATGACGGATCCTGCCGTCTGCCCCCTCGAGGTTCGCCGGCCGGTGATGATGCACGCGTGGGAGCAGCTCACGTTCTTGCACTGGTCCTATCCGGTGGAGCATGTGCAGCGGCTGCTGCCCCCCGGGCTCGAGGTGGAGCAGCGGGACGGTCGGGCCTGGGTGGGGCTGGTGCCCTTCGCGATGCGGGTGTGGCTGCCGGGGACGCGTTCCGTCCCGTGGGTCTCGCAGTTCTGGGAGACGAATGTTCGCACCTACGCGCGTGACGTGACCGGCAGGAGTGGCGTCTGGTTCTGCTCGCTCGACGCGTCGCGGCTGCCGGTCGTCGCGGTCGCCCGCGCGAGCTACCGACTGCCCTACTTCTGGTCACGGATGCGGCTGACCCGGCAGGCCGATGTGCTGCGCTATGAGTGCCGACGGCGCTGGCCCGACGGCGGACCGACGAGCCGGGTCGAGGTAGCGGTCGGCAGTCCCTTCGACGCCGCAGATCTCACCGAGCTCGACCACTTCCTCACCGCGCGCTGGACGCTGTTCAGTGCCCACGGCGTTGCTGCTCGGCCACGGCTGCGCTACGCCAACGCGGAGCACCCACGCTGGCCGCTGCGCAGGGCAGAGGTGCTGCTCTGTGACGACGAGCTCCTCCTGGCGGCGGGCTTGCCCGCGCCCGAGGGCGAGCCGCTGGCCCACTACTCCGAGGGCGTCACGGTCAGGATCGGGCCGCCGCGACGCGTGGGGTAGGAGTCGGCCAAGACCCGTCGAACCTCTCCATCATGCGTCGGTCCCGGTTGCTCGCCCTGCTTGCCCTGCTCGGGCTGCTCGTTGCCCCGGGGGCGGCCCGCGCGCAGGCTCACGGCGGCCACCCCCACGGGACCCCACCGCCCGGAACCAGGACCCACGGCGTCTACCCGTCGGCGGGCGCGCCCGGCGCTCGCTCCTACGCCCTGTACGTGCCCGGCACCCTGCAGACGCGTCACCGGCAGACGGTGCCGCTCCTCGTCTACCTGCACGGCTGCGAGCAGACCGCCGACGACGCGGCCGTCGGGAGCCGGCTCGAGCAGCTGGCGGACGAGAAGGGCGTCCTCGTGCTCTTCCCCGAGCAGACCCGCCCGGCCAACAGCAGCTACCCGCTCGCTGACGGCAACGGCGCCGGCTGCTGGAACTGGTTCCACCCGGACCACCAGGCTCGTGGCAGTGGTGAGCCCGCCACTCTCGCCGGGATGACGCGTGAGGTGATGAGCCGCTACCCGGTGGACACCCGCCGCGTCTGGCTGGCCGGTGTCTCGGCCGGCGCCGACATGGCGACCACGCTCGCCGTCGCCTACCCCGAGCTCTACACGGCGGTCGCTCCCATCGCCGGCTGTGCCTACCGGACGTGCACGGATG
>JAVEEJ010000163.1 GCA_030840515.1 Frankiaceae bacterium
CGAACGCCCTGGCGATCGGGTACTCGAGCATGTAGCCGTAGCCGCCGTGCAGCTGCACGCAGCGGTCCACCACGCGCTTGAGCACGTCACTGGCCCACCACTTGGCCTTCGCGGCGTCGGCGATGGAGAGCCGGCCCGCCACGTGCTCGGACAGGCACTTGTCGACGAACACCTGCGTGATGGTGACCTCGGTGTCCATCTCGGCCAGCTCGAACCGGGTGTTCTGGAAGTTGGCGACCGGCCGCCCGAAGGCCTTGCGGTCCTTCGTGTACTCGAGGGTCAGCTGCAGCGCGCGGGCCGCGCCGGCGATGCTGCCCACCGCGATGGAGAGCCGCTCCTGAGCGAGGTTCTGCATGAGGTAGACGAAGCCGTTGCCCAGCTCGCCCAGCACGTTGGCAGCGGGGACGCGCACGTCGGTGAAGGACAGCTCGGCGGTGTCCTGCGCCTTCATGCCGACCTTCTCCAGGCGCCGGCCGCGCTCGAAGCCGGGCATCCCGCGCTCGACGACGAGCAGGCTGAACCCGCGGCTGCCCGCCTCCGGGTCGGTCTTGGCGACGACGATCACCAGGTCGGCCAGGATGCCGTTGGTGATGAAGGTCTTGGAGCCGTTGAGGATCCAGTCGCCGTTCTCGTCCTGACGGGCGGTGGTCTGGATGCCCTGCAGGTCCGAGCCGGTGCCGGGCTCGGTCATCGCGATCGCGGTGATGATCTCTCCGGAGCAGAAGCCGGGAAACCAGCGCTTCTTCTGCTCGTCGTTCGACAGGCGCAGCAGGTAGGGCGCGACGACGTCGTTCTGCAGCGGGAAGCCGATCCCGCTGGCGCCGGACGAGGCGAGCTCCTCGAGCATCACGGCGTTGTAGCGGAAGTCCTCCACCCCGCCGCCGCCGAACTCCTCGGGCACGTCGGTGCCCAGCAGGCCGGCCTTGCCCGCGGCCAGCCACACGTCGCGGCTGACCTGCCCGTCCTTCTCCCACTGCTCGTGGAACGGCGTGATCTCCTTGGCGATGAAGGTGCGCGCGAGGTCGCGGAAGGCGTCGTGCTCGGCGTCGAAGATGTCCCGCTGCATGGGGCCATCGTCACATACTCGCCAGTAACTCCGGAACGGCCCGGCCGGCCCGCCGCTGGCACGGGAGGCCCGCCCGGACCCGTCAGTAGGGTTTCGGGCCATGGACCTCGGCGCAGCCGCCACGAACCTGCGGGACAAGGCCCGCGGTGGCGTCGCCGACCTGCGTCGGATGCCGCGCGACCTCGTCGAGGACGGGCGCAACGGCGCACTGCACCGCTACCGGCCCGTGTCCGGCGTCACCCCGGCCGGGGGAGCGCCGGTGCTCCTGGTGCCGCCGCTGGGCGCGCCCGACTTCGCCTACGACCTGCGCCGCGGCTGCTCGCTGGTGGAGCACCTGGTGACCGCGGGGCGCACCGTCTAGCTCGTCGACCACGGCTCGATCTCGTTCGCCGACCGCCGCCTGCGCATGGAGCACTGGGTGGACGACGTCGTGCCGTGGGCGGCATGCGCCGTGGCGCAGGACGCCGGCTCCGGCCTGCACCTGCTCGGCTGGTCGCTCGGCGGCATCTTCTGCCTGCTCGCGGTGGCCGGGGCGAACGACGCCGCCGAGCCGTTGCCGGTCCGCACCCTGACCGCGATCGGCAGCCCGGTGGACATCTCCGCGGTGCCGCTCGTGGCGCCGCTGCGTCCGCTGGCGGCGGTCACCGGGGGCCGCGGCCTCTCCGCGGTCTACCAGGTGATCGGCAGCTTCCCGGCGCCGCTGGTGAGCGCGGCGTTCCAGCTCACGGCCGTGGACAAGCTCGTCACCAAGCCGCTCACGCTGCTGTCCCGGCTCGACGACCGCGACTGCCTCGCGCAGATCGAGGCCGTCGACCACCTGATGAACAACATGCACGGCTACCCGGGGCGGGTGTTCGGGCAGATCTACCACCTGCTGCTGCGCAACAACGACCTCGCCGACGGCAAGCTCGCGCTGGCCGGGCGGTCGATCCCGCTCGCCGCGGTCGACGTCCCGGTGCTGGTGATCGCGGGCCGCAACGACGTGATCGCGCCGCTCGCCGCCGTCCGGAAGGTGGCCGACCTGCTCATCGGGTCGCCGGAGGTGCGGGCCGAGACCGCGCCCGGCGGGCACCTCGGCGTCCTGACAGGGCGGGCGGCGCGCACCACCACGTGGTCGTACCTGGACGAGTTCCTGGACGACCACGCCTGACTGCGCGTCAGCGCAGGTGGGCGCGCAGGAACTCCAGGGTGCGGTTCCAGGCCAGGCCAGGCCGGCCTGCTCCTCGTCGTAGGTGCCGAGCAGGTTCTCGTCGTTGAAGAACGCGTGGCCCTCCGGGTACTGGTGGAACTCGGGCTCCACTCCGGACTCGGACTCGATGCGCGCGGCCAGGGTCAGTACCGAGTCGGGGTCGGCCATCATGTCCTGCTCGCCGAAGTGGCCGAGCAGGGGCGCGGTGAGCCCGGAGAAGCTGGGGAAGTCCTCTTTCGACACGCCGT
>JAVEEJ010000167.1 GCA_030840515.1 Frankiaceae bacterium
GGCACGATGAACCCGTTCCAGCACGGCGAGGTCTTCGTCACCGACGACGGCGCGGAGACCGACCTCGACGTCGGGCACTACGAGAGGTTCCTGGACCGGCCGCTGTCGCAGGACGCCAACGTCACCACCGGGCAGGTCTACAGCCAGGTGATCGCCAAGGAACGGCGCGGTGAGTACCTCGGCGACACGGTGCAGGTCATCCCGCACATCACGAACGAGATCAAGGCCCGGATCCGGGCGATGGACACGCCCGACGTCGACGTGGTGATCACCGAAATCGGCGGCACCGTGGGCGACATCGAGTCGCTGCCCTTCCTGGAAGCCGCGCGCCAGATCCGCCACGACGTCGGACGCGACAACGTCTTCTTCCTGCACATCTCGCTGGTGCCCTACATGGCCCCTGCCGGAGAGCTCAAGACCAAGCCCACCCAGCACTCGGTCAACGCGCTGCGCTCGATCGGCATCCAGCCCGACGCCATCGTGTGCCGCGCGGACCGGGAGATCCCCGCTTCCGTGAAGCGGAAGATCTCGCTGATGTGCGATGTCGACGCCGAAGCGGTCGTGGCCGCTGTCGACGCCCCCTCGATCTACGACATCCCGAAGGTCCTGCACAAGGAGGGGCTCGACGCGTACGTCGTTCGCCGACTGGGACTGCCTTTCCGCGATGTCGACTGGTCGGAGTGGGATGACCTGCTCCGGCGCGTGCACACCCCGGCGAACGACGTCACGGTCGCCCTTGTGGGGAAGTACGTCGACCTCCCTGACGCCTACCTGTCCGTCACCGAGGCGCTGCGCGCCGGGGGCTTCCACCACGACACGCGGGTGAAGATCCGCTGGGTCACGTCGGATGACTGCGAGACCCTCGACGGCGCCGCCCGGGCGCTCGAAGACGTCGACGGTGTGCTCATCCCCGGCGGTTTCGGCGTGCGCGGGATCGAGGGGAAGCTCGGCGCCATTCGCTACGCCCGCGAGCACGCCATCCCGACACTGGGGCTGTGCCTCGGGCTGCAGTGCATGGTGATCGAGGTCGCGCGCGACCTCGCCGGTCTTGCGGGCGCGAACTCCTCGGAGTTCGACGACTCGACGCCCCACCCCGTGGTGGCGACGATGGCGGAGCAGCGCGACGTGGTCTCCGGTGACCGTGACATGGGGGGCACGATGCGCCTCGGTCGTTACCCGGCGAAGCTGCTCGAGGGAACGCTGGTGCGCGCGGCGTACGGCGACCAGTACGCCGAAGAGCGGCACCGGCACCGCTATGAGGTCAACAACAGCTACCGCGCGCAACTGGAGGCCGCAGGGCTGGTCTTCTCCGGCACGTCGCCGGACGGTCGGCTGGTCGAGTTCGTGGAGCTGCCGCGCGACGTCCACCCGTTCTTCGTCGGCACTCAGGCGCACCCCGAGTTCCTGTCGCGCCCGACCCGGGCTCATCCGCTGTTCCGTGACTTCGTGCGCGCATCGCTGGACCGGCGTGCCGGTGGCGGCTCATCGCTGCTCGAGCTGGACGACTCGCCGGTGGCCACAAGCTCGTGACGGTCGAGGACACACCGGCCTCGTACGAGGTTGTGAGCTCGCGTACGGCGTACTCCTCCGGGCGTGTCTTCTCCGTCCTGGTCGACGACGTGCGGCTCCCCTCGGGCGAGGTCGTCACCCGCGACCTCGTCGAGCACCCGGGCGCTGTGGGAGTCGTGGCCCTGAACGACGCGGGCGAGGTCCTGCTGCTCCAGCAATACCGCCATCCCGTGCGGCGGCTGCTGTGGGAGCCGCCGGCAGGTTTGCTCGATATCGCAGGCGAAGCGCCGCTGCTGGCCGCGCAGCGCGAGCTGCTCGAGGAAGCCCACGTGGTGGCGCGCCGCTGGCACGTGCTCGTCGACCTGTTCACCACGCCCGGCATGAGCGGTGAGGCGCTGCGGGTCTACCTGGCCCGCGAGGTCTCCCAGGCCGAGGGGGACCGTTGGGAGGGGCACGGGGAGGAACGGGACATGCCAGCCCAGTGGGTACCGCTGGAGCAGGCTGTCGATGCGGTCCTCGCTGGCCGGCTGCACAACCCGGTCGCCGTCTCGGGGCTGCTCGCGGTCGCCGCCGCGCAGACCAGGGGCTTCGAAGGACTGCGGCCGGGCGAGGCACCGTGGCCGGAACGCCCGACGTCCACGTCCTAGCGGGAACGGCGGAGGGCCGAGGCCCCCAGCAGCCCCGGCCCTCCGGTCCGTCGCCCCCCTCGTCGGGATCCAGCCCAGCCCGGATCCCCACGCGGCGCGTTCGGTCGAGGCTTGCGCCTCGCACGGTTCAACGGGCGGCGCGCCCGATCCTCGCGCGAGCTCGCGCGGCGGTTGTGGCTTCACTCTTCCGGAGCAGCGAGACCCGGCAAGCGCCACGCACCTAGACTCTGCGGGCCGCGCTGTCCATGACTGCCGACAATGACGTCGACCGCAGGCACGCTGGAAGGACGAGGACGTGAAGGTAGGCATCCCCCGCGAGGTCAAGAACCACGAGTACCGGGTGGCGATCACCCCGGCCGGGGTCCACGAGCTCGTCGCCGCGGGTCACGACGTCCTGATCGAGGCCTCTGCGGGGGTCGGCTCGTCGATCCCGGACGGCGACTTCGTGGCCGCCGGTGCCAAGATCCTCGCGACCGCGGACGAGGTCTGGGGCGCCGCTGATCTGGTGCTGAAGGTCAAGGAGCCGGTGGCCGAGGAGTACCACCGGATGCGCAAGGACCAGGTGCTGTTCACCTACCTGCACCTCGCCGCCTCGGTCGAGTGCACCAAGGCGATCGTTGAGTCAGGCATCACGGCGATCGCCTACGAGACCGTTCAGCTGCCGGACCGCTCGCTGCCCTTGCTGGCGCCGATGTCGGAGGTCGCCGGACGGATGGCGCCCCAGGTCGGGGCGCACCACCTGCAGCGTGATGGCGGCGGGCGGGGGGTGCTGATGGGCGGCGTCTCAGGCGTCTACGCGGCGAAGGTCGTCGTACTCGGAGCCGGGGTCTCGGGCATGAACGCCGCAGCGATCGCCTTGGGCATGCAGGCCGAAGTTCTCCTGCTGGACAAGAACATCGGCCGCCTGCGCGAGGTGGACCGGATCTACCAGGGCCACATGCAGACCGTCGCCTCGAACTCCTTCGAGGTCGAGCGGGCCTGCCTGGATGCGGACCTGGTCATCGGTGCCGTGCTGGTGCCGGGGGCGAAGGCGCCGACCCTGGTCTCGGACGACCTCGTCTCGCGGATGAAGCCAGGCTCGGTGCTCGTGGACATCTCGGTCGACCAGGGAGGGTGCTTCCAGTCGACGCGGCCCACCACCCACGCCGATCCCACCTTCAAGGTCCACGAGTCGGTCTTCTACTGCGTCGCGAACATGCCCGGCGCCGTTCCGCACACCTCCACTTACGCGCTGACCAACGTGACGCTGCCCTACGCCGTCGAGCTTGCGAACCGCGGCTGGAAGGCTGCGGTGACCGCCGACCGCTCGCTGTGGCACGGAGTGAACGCGGTCGGTGGGGCAGTCGTGTACGACGCCGTCGCGGACGCGCATGGACTGGCCCACACGCCGCTCGAAGAGGCACTGGCCTGAGCGCAGCGACAGCAGCGTCGTCACCGGCGGCGGTGGCCAGGGGCTTCCTCGACCACCTCGCGGTCGAGCGGGGAGCCGCGGCGAACACCCTGGCGGCCTACCGACGTGACCTGGCCCGTTATGTCACCTGGCTCGGCGACCGCGGGCGCACGGACATAGCGGAGGTCACCGAACCGGATGTGGCTGAGCACCTCGCGAGCTTGCGCGAGGGGGACCCGCCCCGCGGCCACCCGCCATTGGCGGCGGCGAGCGCCGCCCGTGCCTTGGTCGCGGTCCGCGGCCTGCACCGGTTCGCGGTCCGAGAGGGCCTGGCCCCGGTCGACGCCTCGGCGGCCGTGCGTCCGCCTGCGCCGCCGCGGAGGCTGCCGAA
>JAVEEJ010000235.1 GCA_030840515.1 Frankiaceae bacterium
CCGTTCCACCGGTGAAGTCTGGCGTGCTGGTCTTTCGGTTGAGTCGCTTCATGGCCGGCTGGCGGGTTCGCTCGTACGGGGTCCAGCGATGAGACGTCCACTCCTAGCGCTACTTCTGGGCATCGCGGTGGGAACGGCGACGCTTCCGGCTAGCGCTGACGGTCCTCAGGACTGCGACAACGGGTTTTGTGGCGACATCGGAGATGGGGGTGCCACGGGCACCGTGACTACCCCCGGGACGGGGCCGGGCAACGGTGGCGGCGGTGGTGGTGGGGCCAGCAACGGGAAGCACTACCAGTACTCCTACGTACCCACCTGCTGGACGAACGGCCCCGAGAACCCGGACGCCTTGTGCATGGGCGCCATCATGTCCTGTCAGGCCCGCGGCGAGACCGGCATCCAGATGTGGGTCTTCCGCAGAGAGGTGACACCCGCCGGGGTACCGATCTCGGGCTGGGACCTCGTCAACACGGTCTGCACCAACGCATACACACCCACGAGCCCAGCTGCGGTGCGCACCTTGCTGCTCAGCGACTCGAAGTTCATCCCCGCGCCGAGGTCGCAGACACGGATCAACCCGTCGAACGGCCGGACGGTCGTCAACGCCGAAGTGGTCTTCAGCGCCGACACGCCGCCGTCGTACTCCGTGGACGTCCCGATCCTCGGCTTCACGGTGCACCTGGACCTGGAGCCGAAGCACTGGGACTGGCACTTCGGTGACGGTCAGTCCACCGGCTCGGAAACGGCCGGCCGGCCCTACCCGGCGAAGGACATCGTCCACCGCTACCGGACCAAGGGGGCGTTCGCGCCGTACGTCACGGTGACCTGGGGCGGCACCTTCACCTTCAACGGCGTCGTCTACCCGATCAACGGCACGACCACGGTCGACGGCCCGGCGAGTGCGATCACGATCGCCGAGGCCAAGGGGCACCTGGTCGGCGGCCCCAACGGATGAAGCGGCTGTTGCCTTACGTCCTCGAGGTCGTGGTGGTCGTCGCCCTCGGAGTCGTGACGCTGATCGTCTGGTCGCCGGACAATGGGACCGCTGACCGCATCACGTTCGTCTCGACCATCGCCGCGGTCGGCAGCGGCAGTTTGTTCCGCAGGTGGCTGCGCAGCAAGGAGCCGCCGCCCGAGTTCGACTGCGCTCCCAAGCGAGTCAATTCGCCCGCGTGATGCTCAGACTCGGCGTAGCACCGCGGTGACGCGGCCGAGGATCGTGGCGTCGGTGCCGTCGATCGGGTCGTACTGATCGTTGTGCGGCAGCAGCCAGATCTTGCCCGCCTTCTTCTGGAACGTCTTCACGGTCGCCTCGTTGTCGAGCATGGCGGCCACGATCTCGCCGTTGTTGGCCACCGGCTGCTGACGCACTACGACCCAGTCGCCGTCGCAGATCGCGGCGTCGATCATCGAGTCGCCCTTGACCTGCAGCAAGAACAGCTGCCCCTCGCCGACGATCTGGCGGGGGAGCGGGAACACGTCCTCCACGACCTGCTCGGCCAGGATCGGCCCACCAGCGGCGATCCGGCCCACCACAGGCACGTAGGACGGCTCGGGCCGCTCGTCGCGGCTGCCGGTCTCGTCGTGCGGCGCGGGCTCGTGCACCACAACGGCGCGCGGCCGGTTGGGATCGCGCCTCAGGAAGCCCTTGTCGTTGAGCACCTTGAGCTGGTAGGCGACCGACGACGTCGAGGTCAGCCCCACCGCCTCGCCGATCTCGCGGACCGACGGCGGGTAGCCACGGCGCTCCACGGAGTTGCGGATGACCTCCAGCACCTTGCGCTGGCGCGGGGTCAGCCCGCTCGAGTCGGGAGCGGTGTCAGGAAAATCGCTCACCTTGCTCTTCGGCCGACGGCCTGAGCCGGGTCCTCCCACAGCGTCCTCCTCGGTTCTGGTGAGGCGAGAGTAGCGGCGACACGCCCCAGAATCAAACACAGGTTCGACGGCGTGTTGATAACTGTGATACAACTTCGCTCAGAGGTTCGATCGAACGTCTGAGCGGGCACAGAGGGGACATGAGGACGATGGCGACAGCACTTGCCGGCCCGGTTGTCAGTGGCAGCGGGTACGAATTCGGCATGACCACGACCCGCCCCTCGACCCCCGCCCGCGCCCGCCTGACCCGACGCGGCCGCATCCTGCTGCTGGCCGCGCTCGTGGCCATCACGTTCGCGGTCTTCTCGCTCGGTCGGGTGAGCGGCAACGCAGATAACACGGGTGCGAGTACGACGACCAGCTACGTCAAGGTCGTCGTCGCCCCGGGCGACACGCTGTGGTCGATCGCCCGCGCCGCGCACCCCGGCCAGGACCCGCGCAACTACGTGCAGCGCATCGTCGACCTCAACAGCCTGTCCAGCAGCGACGTGCGCGTCGGCCAGGTGCTGAGCCTTCCGAAGTAGATCTCAGTCTGCTTCGAGGTCAGCTCGCTGGGACCCCGCTCTGCACCGCGGTCCGGGGCGCGTCGACGTACGGCGGCTCGAAGAGCAGTCGCTGCGCCGGCGTGAGCTGAGCCAGCAGCTCTGAGTCGGCGGGCTTGTGTCGCGCCCACGTCGCCCAGGCCGGGCAGTACTTGAACAGCAGCGCCCATCGCGGGTCCGCACCCTGCCAAGGGGTTGCTGCGTGCGCCAGCGCTTCCGTGAAGACGAGCACATCCCCGGCGCGCACTGGCACGTTGCGGATCAGGTCAGGCGCCTCCTCGAACTGGATCAGCTCGCCGGCGAAGAACGCGTCGTTGAACTCCGGCAGCGTGAAGTTCGCCTTGTGGCTGCCAGGGATGCAGGCGAACCCACCGCCGTCGGCGGGAGTGTCCGAGAGCGCGAAGCTCACCACCGTCAGCCCGGTCCGGATCTGGCCGTTCTTGCAGCTGTAGAACGTCTCGTCCATGCCCTGCCCACCGCCGTGCAGGGCGAGCATCCCCGTGCCAGTCGGCTGGCGCATCCCGTAGTAGTGGTCGAGCCGGTAGCCGGCACCGAGCAGTTCCGCGAGCACGGGCACGACAGCCGGATGGTCGATCAGGTCAGCGAGCTCGCTGTCCCAGCCGAGGAAGTCGACCGTCTCCACCGATCCGTCCGCCCGCGGGGGAAAGTGCTCGGCGAGTCCAGGGTCGCCGGCACGCTCCTCGAGCAGGTCGCGCAGCCGCGCCACCTGCTTCGCATCCAGCACACGCGGCAGCACGACGTAGCCCTGGACGTCGAAGCCGTAGCGCTGGCGGTCGAGCATTTCCGGCTCCTAGTCAGTGGCGGTGACGAGTACGGCGGGCCAGGACGTCCAGGCCAGGGTGCGCATGAGCAGCGCGCGATCCCACAGATCCGTGGGCAGCTGCTTGTCCCCACCTCGCAGCAGCGCCACCTGGCCAGTCCCGAGCGGCGTCAGGCCCTCGACCTTCTCACTCTGCGCGGGCAGCTCGCCCGCGCCGCTGGTGACGCCGAGGGAGTTCGCCTCAGCCACCGCCACGAGCACCTGGACGACGTCCTCGTCGCTGTGCACCTCGCCGGCGTCGAGCCGGGTTCGGACCATGTCGACGTACTCGTCCCAGTCCCTCATGAGCCAGTAGGTGAGGCGGCTCATCCTGAAGCGGCGGGGTGGGCACCCGCGGCGTCGACGTCGTAGCGCTGGCCACGGATGACGAGATCGCGCAGCCTGGCGTCCGGGTCGACGAGCGCGAGCCGCGGTGTGGCGGAGACTTCGCCGCCGGGCGCGACGCTCACGCCGAACACGCCGTCGATGACCATCCCGGTCCAGGCGCCGCTCGAGGAGGTAGCCCAGTCGTTGATCCAGGGGACCTCCGCCGTGGCCTTGCGGGCGCCGCGACCGTCGGGCGGCATCGCGTCCTCGGCGAAGTGCGCCTGGCCGGGAGGGCCCTGGTTGAGGCTAGCCGCAAGCCCTTGCAACCAGGGCGCGGCGATGTCGTCGCGGCCGAGCATGAACAGTGCGCGAGCGCTCTCCGGTGGCCAGGCGGGGTAGGCGCCGTTCCACTGGTGGTCGGGCCGCACGCTGAACACGGCGTCAGGGTCGCTCGGCGCGAGGGCGTGCATCCACAGCGGCGTCTGCAGCTCATCGACGAAGAACGCGACCATCTCGTCGCGCTGCTTGGGCGGCATCTCCGCTGCCATCGCGAAGACGGTGTGGAAGAAGTCGAGGCAGTGCTTGACCGGGACCTCGCGCCCGTCAGGGTGGCGAACGTTCCAGTAGCCGCCTTCGACGTAGAGCTCGTTGACCTTCGCGGCCAGCGCGGTCGCCTCGTCGCGCAAGTCGGTCGCCCGTGCCTTGTCGCCACGCTGCTCGAAGATGGCCGCCAGGGCGCGCAGGCACCAGACGTTGCCCGCGTTGAACGAGGGCACGGCGTGGATGTAGCTGCTCACGCACTCGAGCAGGTTGTCGATGCCGCCGTAGTCGGCCAGTCCGTGCGGCTGCAGCTTGCTGCGGAAGTTGGTGGCGAAGTGCTCGAGGTGATCGAGCACCGGCTTGGCTGACGTGTCCGCGTCGACCGGCTTCTCGAGCCAGTCCTCCGCGCCGTTCCACGCGACGTAGTCGTGGATCATCCGGGTGAGGGCGAGGTCGTTGACGCTGTACCACGCTCCGAAGGTCTTCCCCGTGAGCCACTCGGTGCCGTAGCCGGTGTGGGCGTCGTTGGCGATCCAGTGCTCGAGATGATGGCGCATGACGTCCGGTTCGAGGAGCGCGTGCACGCGCGTCGACAGGTAGTAGTCCCACAGGAACGTCACACCGGCCCAGTAGCGCGGCATCAACGTGTCGTAGGTCCTGCCGATGACTGAGGCTGGTGAGTCACGGCGCATGTAGAGCACCCCGACCGCGCCCATGTAGTAGATCCGGCGCAGTGCCTCGTTGCTGGTCTCGAGCACCGGCAACGAGCCGCCGTGCTTGTCGTTTCCGGGCACGAACATCGCGTCGATCTCCGCCTGCCAGACGGTCTCGGAGTCGCTGATCGCGCG
>JAVEEJ010000210.1 GCA_030840515.1 Frankiaceae bacterium
GCGAGATCCGCTCGCGGAAGGCCGCCTGCCGCCCCAGCGAGACCCAGTAGGCGAAGAACAGCTCGACGGCACCGCGCTGCTCCGGAAGGCCCTCGACCTCGACGCGGAGCAGGGCCAGCAGGCGGTCCACGGCGTTGTCGAGTACGGCGACCTCAGGGGTGACCTCGGCGTCCAGAGCTCCCGCCAGCAGGTGCTCGAGCAGCGCGAGCAGCAGGCCGTCCTTGGATCCGAAGTGGAAGAACACCAGCCCGGGCGAGGCGCCGGCCTCGTCGGCCACCCGGCGCGCGGTGACCTGGTCGAGGCCGTCCCGGATGGCGATGACGTAGGCGGCAGAGAGCAGCTGCTTGCGGCGCTCCGCCTCGGGAACCTTGCGACCCGGCACGCCTGCTCCTCCCGCATCTCGCGACTTGTCAGTCGGAGGCGGCCGCGTGGCGGCCGCGTGGGTCTGACAAGTCGGGGTGGACGGGCCGTTGACCCGCCGTCTGCCGCGTCGTAGCCTACGCCTGACATTGACCGGTCGGTCAATGAACCGCTTGCCGGGAGCCCTCCGTGACCACAGCGCCGTCCACCACCCCTGCCGCCGGTAGCTCTGCCGCTGGGACCCCTGCCGCCGCGCGCGCCGACGATCCCCAGGTCGCGCGCACGCCGCTGCTGCCCACGGCCCACGTCGACACAGCGCTCATCGAGCGACTGGCCAAGCGGGTGGCCGTGTTCGGTCCCGCCAAGTCGACCCTCACCAGCCGCGCGCCGTACACGGGTGAGGTCATCGGGACCGTCCCTGAGTCCACGCCCGACGACGTCGCCGAGGCTTACCGCCGCGCGCGTCTCGCGCAGCAGCAGTGGGGTGCGCTGCCGATCAGCCAGCGGCTCAAGCCGTTCCGCAGCTACGGCGAGCAGGTGCTGGCGCGGCAGGGCCAGATCCTCGACCTCATCCAGCTGGAGAACGGCAAGGCCCGCACCCACGCCTTCGAGGAGGTGGCGGACGTCGGGCTCACCGCCCGCTACTACGTGGCAAACGCCGAGGCACACCTCGGCCGGGAGAAGCACAAGGGCGCGCTCCCGCTGCTGACGAAGACCATCGAGCTGCACCACCCCCGCGGCGTCGTGGGGATCATCTCGCCCTGGAACTACCCGCTGGTGCTGGCGATCACCGATGCCATCCCGGCCCTCATCGCGGGCAACGCCGTGGTGCTCAAGCCCGACCTGCAGACCATCTTCAGCGCGCTGTGGGCCGCCGACCTGCTCATCCAGGCCGGCCTTCCGGCCGACCTGCTGCAGATCGTGGCGGGTGACGGGCCGGTTCTCGGGCCCTCCATCGTCGAGGGCGCCGACTACGTGTCCTTCACCGGCTCGACGCGGGTCGGGCGCCTCATCGCCACCCAGGCCGCGGAGCGGCTCGTGGGCTGCTCACTCGAGCTCGGCGGCAAGAACGCGATGGTCGTGCTCGACGACGCCGACCTGGACAAAGCCGCCCGCGGCGCCGTACGCGCCTGCTTCTCCTCGGCCGGTCAGCTCTGCATCTCGATCGAGCGGTTGATGGTGCACGAGAGCGTGCACGACGAGTTCATCCGCCGGTTCGCCGACCGGGTCAACGCCATGACGATCGGGCCCGCGCTCGACTTCGAGCCGGACATGGGATCGCTCACCAGTCAGCGTCAGCTCGACACCGTCATCCGGCACGTCGACGACGCCGTGGCGAAGGGCGCGACGGTCGTCACCGGCGGCCGGGCCCGACCCGACCTGGGCCCCTACTTCTACGAGCCGACCATCCTCACCGGCGTCACCCCCGACATGGCGCTGTGCGCGGCCGAGACGTTCGGTCCTGTGGTCGCGGTCTCGTCGTTCCGCACCGAGGACGAGGCGGTGGAGCGGGCCAACGCAAGCGACTACGGCCTCAACGCCTCGGTCTGGACGACGGATCACGCGCGCGGCCGACGGCTTGCCGCGCGCATCCAGGCCGGCACCGTCAACGTCAACGAGGGCTACGCGGCGGCGTGGGGGTCGACCGACGCGCCGATGGGCGGCTTCAAGGACTCCGGGCTGGGCCGCCGGCACGGCCGCGAAGGGATCGTGAAGTACACCGAGAGCCAGACCATCGCCACCCAGCGGCTGCTCGGCTTCGATGCGCCGTTCGGCATGGGCAATGAGGCGTACGCGAAGTTCCTCACCACCGCCGTGAAGCTGATGAAGCGGATTCCGGGCCGCTAGATGGGCGGTTCCGAGGAGTACGACGTCCTCGTCGTCGGGTCGGGCTTCGGCGGCAGCGTCGCGGCGCTGCGGCTGACCGAGAAGGGCTACCGCGTCGGCGTGGTCGAGGCCGGCCGGCGGTGGACGGCCGAGACGCTGCCCAAGACCTCGTGGGACATCAGCAAGTTCCTCTGGGCGCCGCGCCTCGGGCTCAAGGGCATCCAGCGCATCACCCTGCTCAAGGACGTCCTCGTGCTGTCGGGAGCCGGAGTGGGGGGCGGGTCGCTGGTCTACGCCAACACGCTCTACGAGCCGCCGCAGACGTTCTTCGACGACGTGCAGTGGCGTGACATCACCGACTGGCACGACGAGCTCTCGCCCTACTACGAGCAGGCGAAGCGGATGCTCGGAGTCACGACCTATCCGGGCGAGACCGCCGCGGACCTGGCGATGAAGCGCGTCGCTGAGCGCTTCGGCAAGGGCGAGACCTATCACGCGACGCCGGTCGGCGTGTTCTTCGGTGAGGGGCCCGGGATCACCTCACCGGATCCCTACTTCGGCGGCGCCGGCCCGGAGCGCACCGGTTGCCGGGAGTGCGGCAACTGCATGATCGGATGCCGCTTCGGCGCGAAGAACCGGCTCGACGTCAACTACCTCTACCTGGCGGAGAAGGGCGGCGCGACGATCCTTCCCGAGACCACCGTCACGGCCATCCGCCAGCTGGCCGACGGCACCTGGGCGGTGGACATCACGCCGACCGGCAAGCACCGGGGTGGCGGGACTCTCAGCGCCAAGCAGGTCGTGCTCGCCGCCGGCGCGCTCGGCACCCAACGACTCCTGCACGAGATGAAGCACCGCGGCGCGCTACCGCGGCTCTCCGGCCGGCTCGGCGAGCTGACCCGCACCAACAGCGAGGCGATCCTCGGGGCGAAGGCGAAGGACAGCACGGTCGACTACTCCAAGGGCGTGGCGATCACCTCGTCCTGGCACCCCGACGAGCACACCCACATCGAGCCGGTCCGCTACGGCAAGGGGTCCAACGCGATGGGCCTGCTCCAGACCATCCTCGTCGACGGTGGCGGCAAGGTGCCGCGCCCGCTGCGCTTCATCGGCTCGGCCCTGCGCCACCCGATCCTCTTTCTGCGCAACATGTCCGTGCGTCACTGGTCCGAGCGCACCGTCATCGCGCTGGTGATGCAGACCTTCGACAACTCGATCACCGTGCGGCGCAAGCGCGGCCTGCTCGGCAGCAAGCTCACGACCGCACCCGGCCACGGCGAGCCGAACCCGTCATGGATCCCGGTGGCGCACGATGCGGTGCGGGCGCTCGCCGAGGAGGTCGACGGTCAGCCCGGCGGCACCTGGGGCGACGTGTTCAACGTGCCGATGACGGCGCACATCATCGGCGGCTGCGTGATCGGCGAGTCACCCGAGACCGGTGTCATCGATCCCTATCACCGGGTCCACGGCTACCCGACGCTCCATGTCGTCGACGGCGCGGCCATCAGCGCGAACCTCGGCGTCAACCCGTCGCTCACCATCACGGCCCAGGCGGAGCGGGCGTTCGCGCTGTGGCCCAACGAGGGTGAGGTCGACACGCGGCCCAGCCCAGGGTCGGCGTACTCGCGCGTCCACCCCACGCCACCGCGGCTGCCCATGGTCCCGGCGGGCGCACCCGGAGCGCTGCGGCTTCCGCTGCTGCCGCAGCCGGCAACCCGGCCGGCCTGAGCGCGCTACTCCTGCCTGCGCCCCCGCAGGAACAGCGCGCCACCGAGCAGGCCAAGGGCGAGCAAGGGAACGAGTACGCCGAGCCCGGTGGTCGGCAGCGACCCGCCGCCTGAGCCGGACCCGCTCGATCCGCCGGTGGCACCGGTGCCACCACCGCTGGACCCGGTCGGCTTCTTCACCGAGCCGAGCACCGAGGTGAGTGCGCTGGGGCCGCCCACCTGGCGGGCGAACCCGACTCCGGTCTTGGCGTCGCCGTCGATGCGGTTGTTGTCGCTCCAGGTCACCTCGGCCGTGCCGTCCGGGTCGACCGCGACCTTGAAGAAGTCGAGCAGGGAGCGGTCGTCCGCGGAGCCTGGGAGCACGCCGCAGAACAAGCCGAGCGTGCAGATCGGGCCGTTGTGGATCGAGTGGTCGCTAGCCACGCCGTAGATGAGCTGCGGCTTGCCGGACTTGAGGCCGCGGACCTGCGCAACGGGGACGGTCCAGTCGATCTTCGCGGCGTCCTTGTTGGGTGCCGCCGTGTGATACCAGCTCACGACCGCGACACCGGGGCCGCCGCCGGCGACCCAGCCGAACAGGTCCTGCCCATCCGCGCCAGGGAGCACCTTGTCGACGGCGTAGGGCGCCGTCCACGTGGCGCCGTGGTCTGTCGACTCCTGAAGCCACACGTGCATCGGCTGGCCTTTGTGCGCGTAGCCGGAGTAGACGGCGTAGAGGTTGTCCGCGCTGTCGGCAGCCGCCGCCATCCAGAAGTTGCCGTAGTTGGCGTCGTCAGCACCCGGGTTCACGGTGTAGTCGGTCCAGGTGGTCGCCTCGCGCGCCTTCACGCTGATCTTGATCGTGGTGATGGGCGGCGAACCGTAGGTCGTGTCCGTCGTGGTCAGCCGGCTCACGCCGTAGGTGACGAAGGCGCGGCCGTGGTGGTCGACGTTGATCTGGCCGATCGACGTCCCGTTGTGCGCGCTCTGCACGACGGTCTCGGGGTTGGAGTAGATCGGGAACGGCGTGCTGAACGTCTGCGCGCCGTCGGACGAGGTGG
>JAVEEJ010000272.1 GCA_030840515.1 Frankiaceae bacterium
GTGCAAGGCGGTTTCCTGGCGTTCCTGGCCTACTCGGCGTTGGCGTCGGCCGTCCAGACCACGACCCTGCCGGGAGAGGCTCATGTCCCGGTCGACTTGAAGATCAACCTGTTGCGGCCGGTCTTCCCCGACGCTGAACTGCGCGACCTCACCGCTACCGGCCGCGTCATCCACCGCGGCAGAACGCTGAGTGTCGCGGACGCCGAAGTGCGCGGAGTGGACGGTCAAGTCGTCGCCGTCGGGAGAGGCACGTCGATGCTGACGACGGAGCTGGACGTGCCGTCGGCCTAGGGCGACAGCCCCATATCCGCACGCATCGCCTGCAGGCTGTCCAGCCACGACTGACCCGCGCCGATTTCTCGGTAGATCGCGGCCGCGGCGTCGAACGCCGCAGCGGCGCCCGCGGCGTCCCGCGCCTGGGCGAGCATGCGACCGAGGGCCTCGTGTGCTTCTGCCTCCCACCAGGGTGTGCGGTACTGGCGGAAGCCGTTGAGGGCCGCTTCGAGGTTCTCCTTGGAGCGGTCGCGGTCCCCGTGCACCGCAGCGACCTCCCCCTCCGCGTAGGCGAGGAGCGCGCGAACCCCACGCAGGTCCTCGTCAGTGGCGAGCAGGGTCCGGGCTGCGTCCAAGAACCCGTCGGCTGGCCCGACCTTGCCCTGTCGCGCGGCGATGATCGCCTGCCAACAGCGGGCGATCCCGTCGCCACTCGTGAACACTCCCTCGACGCCCTCGGCGTGCCTGAGCATCTGCGCTTCCGCCGCAATGAGGTCGCCGGTCCGCAGCTTGAGCAGCCCTGTCCAGAAATCGTCGCGAGCCACCATCCATCCGGCGCCGGAGGACACCATCCGCGCCCGGTCTCGATCGAGCAGCTTCTCGCAGGCGGCCCACTCACCATTGGCCAGAGCCACGTGCGCCCCGACGAAGTCGTCGCGCTCGATCGAGGTCTCCATCCCCGCCAGACCCGCGACGTCGCCGGCCATGAAGCGGCACCAGGCAATCACCCGGTCGAGGGTTTCGCGCTGGTTCGGTGCCTGCAGCACGCGTGGGCGGGCACGCTCTTCCTCCCACACCTCCATCGCCGTCATCGGGTCGAGGAGGAAGGCGTAGAGGGAGCCGCGGAACCAGGCGGAGATGAAGGCCTGTGCCACGTGGTCGGCGCGGTCGGCGATCTCCCACGCGCGCCGCGCGAGATCCCCAGCCTCCGCAATCCGCCCCTGCCCGTGGCGGAACCAAGCGACATGCGGCGCGACGACCGACCACAGGGCTGGGTTGCCAAGCCGCTCGGCCATCTGCAGCCCGCGCTCGGCCACCTGCGTCCCGGCGACACAGTCGGGTTTGTAGATGAAGCAGGTCGCCAATCCGGCGTAGATGTAGATCAGCGCGGGGTTGTCTTGCTCCTCGCCCAGGATCTCCGCCGCGGCTCGGAAGTGCTGGATCGAGGCGTCGATGTCCAGCCGGTCCCAGAAGGTGCACAGGTTGCGTCCGAGCTTGCTGTGGATCCGCGCCGCCTCGATCTGGTCGTCCGCCGACAGGTAGAGCGCAAGAGCCTCCTCGAGTCTGGCTCTGCCTCGGTCCCAGTCTCCGGCGGCGAGGTAGGTCACGTCACCAAGCCGCTCCAGGAGCCGGGCGCGCGGGGCCACCTCGGCCCCCGCGTCGTCCATCAGCTCCAGAGCCGCCTCCCAGTGCACCAGGGCCTCCTCGTGCCCGAACACGCGATAGGCCGCCCGTCCCGCGCGCAGGCTGTAGTCGAGGGCGCGTGAGACGTCCGCAGCCGCTCCGGCCAGTCGGTAGTGCAGCGCCAAGGCTCCGACGTGCGCGTCGAGCGCCGAAGCGTGCACCTTCTCGATCGCCAGGGCGGCGCGCAGGTGGTTCTTCTGCTTGCGCGGCAGGCTGAGCTCTTCGTAGAGCGTCTGCCGCACCAGGGCGTGGCTGAACTGGTAGGTCGTCTCAGCGCGATCGCGGGCGTCGACGACGAGGCTGCGCTCGAGAGCCTCTTCAACACCGGCGAGAGCATCCAGCCCGTCGGCCTCGGCCATCGTCGCGAGCACGTCGAACTCGAAGTCGCGGCCGAGTACGGCGGCCAGGCTCAGGACACGGTTGGTGTCGTCACTCAGCCGCGACAGGCGCTGTCCTACGACGTCACGAATGCCCTCAGGAATCTCCAGGTCGTCGATGGAGTGCGCGTCGAACACCCAGAGCCCGTCGCGACGGTAGAGCTTGCCCGTCTCCACGAGGTGCCGCAGGATCTCGCCGATGAAGAAGGGGTTCCCTTCGGTCTCGCGGTGAAGGGCGCCCGCGAGCTCCAACCCGCGTCCGCTCACCTCATGCTCGGCAACTCCGGCAAGCAGCGCGGTGACCTCGTCGAGGGACAGACCGCGGAGCAGAATGCGCTGGTATGCGTCGGTGCGACGCAGCTCGGCGAGAGCCTCCGAGAGTGGATGCCGACGGTCGAGGTCGGTTTCCCGATAGGTCCCGACCAACGCCAGCGTCCCGCCGTGGCCGGAACGCAGCAGGTGACGCAGCAACAGCAGCGAGGGCTTGTCGGCCCAGTGCAGGTCGTCGAGCACCACGACGACGGGACGGGTGCCCCCGATGGCGGCCAGCAGTCGCGCGACCGCCTCGAACAGGTGGAAGCGCTCTGTCTCAGGCTCCAGTGCTCGCAGCGACGCCGGCGACGCCAGCCGCTCCCCCACCCCGGGGAGGAACCGCCCCAGCTCGGGACCGGCGGTGCGGACCAAGGCCGCGAGCTCGGAGTCGGTGAGCGTTCTCGCGTACTCCCCCACCGCCTCGACGATCGGCTGGTAGGGAACGACGGTCTCCTCGTCGCACCGCCCGTACATGACGATGGCGCCGTCGGCGTGGACCTTCTCAGCGAAGGCGGTGGCCAACCTCGTCTTCCCGATGCCCGGTTCACCCGCGATCATGGCCAGCCGTCGCTGGCCAGGAGCGATCGCGCTCCAGACCGACTCGAGCGTCGCGAGGTCCGACTGGCGGCCCACGAAGGCAGCGTCGCTCTGCAACGCCGCGGGCAGTGGGCTCTGCGGGAGCGCCGAGCGCTCAACACTGGCGGGAGCCTCCCGGACCTGCGGTTGCCACAGGACTTCCCACGCGGTGACCAGCTCCCCGAGTCCCTTGAGCGCGAAGCTCCCGCGGTTGCCGAACCGGTGTCCCCCGCGATTGCCGACCAGGCCACGCACCAGATCGGAGGCGAGGATCTGTCCGCCCTCAGCCGCCTGGCACAGTCGGGCGGCCACGTTGACGGCTGTCCCGAAGAAGTCACCGTCCTCTTCCGTGACCTCGCCGGCGTTGAGGCCGACCCGGACCGCGAGCTGCCCTTGCTCCGCGGCACTCACCGCGGTCACCGTGCGCTGGATCTCCACGGCGCACGCGACCGCCGCGACAGCACTGTCGAAGGCCGCCATGACGCCATCGCCCATGCGCTTGACCTCGCGGCCGCCCGCGCCGGTCACCGCCGCGCTCAGCGTGCTGAAGTGCTGGCGGCGCAGGCTGTCGACGGCATCGTCGCCGAGTCGGTCGTGGAGCTCGGTCGACCCCACGACGTCGGTGAACAGGAGCGTGACGGTGGACATGTCAGCCTCCCGTAGCGACCGGCCGAGACCCGTCGGCCACCCACTCGCTCCACGACCCCGCGTAGAGCGCGCCGGCGAACCCGGCCACCTCCAGCGCGAGCAGCTCCTGGGCCGCCGTCACACCCGAGCCACAGTAGGCGCCGACGGGCACGTCGGGAGTGACGCCCAACGTGGCGA
Source organism: Frankiaceae bacterium (assembly GCA_030840515.1). Taxonomy (GTDB): domain Bacteria; phylum Actinomycetota; class Actinomycetes; order JAVEEJ01; family JAVEEJ01; genus JAVEEJ01. The sequence goes on from JAVEEJ010000272.1 coordinate 3,768, forward strand.
ACCGCTCCCGCAGCGCATCGGCCGGCAGGAAGCGCCCCGCCGCGTCGACGTTCTCCGCCGCCGGTGCCGACACCGCGCCCGGGATGTGTCCCGCGACCGGGTCGATCGGCTCGACCTCGCCGCGGTAACGCTCCCCCGCGCGGGCGTCGAGGAGCACCCCGGTAGACGCGAGTACGGCGGCCCCGTCGGCACTCACCACTGCCAGCTCACCGGGCCTGGCCGTGAAGTCGCCGCGCTCGGCGGCCGGGGGCTCCGTCGACACAGCCAGGCCCGCGTCCCGCCATGCTGACCAGCCGCCGTCGAGCACCTGGACCTGTCGATGGCCGTGGTGCCGAAGCAGCCACCACAACCGAGCAGCTGCTGCCGACCCGAAGTCGTCGTACGCGACTACGCGACTCCCAGAGCTCACCCCCACCGCCCGCATGCCGGCTTCGAAGGCCTGCGGATCAGGTAGCGGATGTCGGCCGGCCGCTCCCGGAGGACCGGCGAGCACGGACGGGAGGTCGACGTAGCGCGCACCGGGGATGTGGCCCGCGCCGTACTCGCCCTCTCCTGATGGACCCGTCAAGCGCCAGCGCACATCGAGCACCAGGTAGGAGCCGAGGTCCGCGGAGAGCTCCTCCACGGAGATGAGCGGAGAGGTCACGGCCGCATCCTCCCAGCCATCCGCACTAGCCTCCGAGACCATGACCACAGAGACCGAGAACCCGCTGCAGAACGTCACCTTCCCGAGCAACGGCCACCAGGCGCACGGCTACCTGGTGAAGCCCCCGTCGGGCACAGGACCCGGGCTGATCGTGATCCAGGAGTGGTGGGGGCTGACCGACCAGATCGGGAGGACGGCCGACCAGCTCGCCGAGCAGGGCTTCGTCTGCCTCGCGCCGGATCTGTTCGGCGGGCGAACCACGCACGACGGCGACGAGGCCGGCGAGATCATGGGCACGCTCGACTTCGGCCGTGCCGCACAGGACCTCGCAGGGGCGGTCGACTATCTGCTGGCCGACGAGTCGGTCACCGGCAAGGTCGGGGCGATCGGGTTCTGCATGGGCGGGGGCTTCGTCATCGCCCTCGCTGCACAGGTCGGGGACAAGCTCAGCGCCGCAGTCCCGTTCTACGGCGTGGTGCGGCCCGACTTCGACGGCTGGGCGTCGATCACCGCGCCCGTCCAGGGGCACTTCGCCGAGCAGGACGAGATGACCCCGCCGAACAAGGCGCGCGAAATCGAGCAGAAGATCCGCGCCGGCGGCGCTGAGGCGGAGTTCTTCATCTACGCCGGCGCGGGGCACGCCTTCTGCAACGACGACAACATCCTGGGCACCTGGAACCCGGAGGCCTGCGAGCTGGCGATGGGACGCGCGATCGCCTTCTTGAAGGACCGGCTCGGCTGATGGTCGCCGTACGGCTGTCAACGGGGGTCACTGGGCCGTTCGGGGGCTCAGGGTGACCGGGGTTCCTGCCGAGGGACCGGGCATGTCTTTGACCAATGACCTCGAGCGCACCCGGCGCGACC
>JAVEEJ010000305.1 GCA_030840515.1 Frankiaceae bacterium
ACCTTGCGCAGGCGCGTGTCGACGTTGCCGCGGATCGGCACGACGTCCAGATCCATCCCGAGTGCCCGCAGCTGAGCGGTCCGCCGCGGCGAGCCCGTCCCGACTGTCGAACCCGCAGGAAGCTCACCGAGCGTCAGGCCGTCACGAGCCACGAGCGCGTCGCGCGCATCCGCCCTCGTGGGCACCGCCGCGAGGATCAGCCCCTCCGGGTCAGCAGTGGGCAGGTCCTTGAGCGAGTGCACCGCGAAGTCGACGTCACCGGCGATCACCCGCTCGCGCAGCGCACTCACGAACACGCCCGTCCCGCCGAGCTGGGTCAGTGCCTCGGTCGACTCGTCACCGACCGTGTTGACCTCCACGAGCTCGACGGCGCGACCGGTGGAGGCGAGTACGGCGTCCGCGACGAGCTGGGCCTGCGCGAGGGCCAGCTTGCTGCGCCGGGTGCCGAGCCGCAGGGCGGTCACAGCGCACCCCCGTCGATCTGCTCGCCCTCGATCGGGGTCAGCTCGACAGCGGCCCGCGAGACGGAGTCGATCGCGGCGGGGTCGAGGCCGAAGAGCTCACCCAGGGCGTCGGCGTACGCGTGCCCACCAGGGGTCTCGGCGAGCTGCTTCACCCGCACCGTCGGCGTGTGCAGCAGCTTCTCGACGACGCGGCGCACCGCTTGCGCGACCTCGGTCCGTGACTTCGCGTCGAGGCCGGGCAGCCGGGTGTCGAGGCGCGCGAGCTCGGCGGCGACCAGCTCGTCGGCCTTGGAGCGCAGCGCGACGACCGTGGGGGCGACCCGCGTCGCCCGCTGCCAGGCCAGGAAGCCGCCGACCTCGTCGGTGACGATCAGGCGCGCGGCTTCGACGTCCTCGGGACCGCGCTCGGCCTCGAGCTGCGCGCCAAGGATCTCGAGGTCGATCAGCGTGACGCCGGCGACAGCACGCACGCCGGGGTCGATGTCGCGTGGCAGCGCGAGGTCGAGCAGCGCGATGGGCCGGCCTTGGCGGCCCTCCAGCGTCTCCGCGCTGATCACCGTGCCCACGGAGCCCGTGCACGAGACGACCAGGTCGGCCTGCGCCACGCGGCCGGGCAGCTCGGGCAGCGCAAAACCAGTACCGCCATAAGACAGTGCGAGCCGGTCGGCGTTCTCCTGCGTCCGGTTCACCACGTCGAGCCGGCGCACCCCGAGGCGCTGCAGAGTCGCAGCGGCGAGCCCGCTCATCGAGCCGGCTCCGACGACCACGGCGTGCAGCCCGGCCGGGTCGCCGACCGCCGCCGTCGCTGTCTGCACCCCCACGGAGACCAGCGAGGCACCCGCCCGGTCGATGCCTGTCTCCGCGTGCACCCGCTTGCCCACCCGAAGGGCCTGCTGCCCGAGCTCGTTGAGCGTGCGGCCGACAGCGGACTCGTCCTGGGCGATGCGCAGGGCGTGGCGCAGCTGTCCGAGGATCTGCGCCTCGCCGATCACCATCGAGTCCAACCCGGCCGCCACCTCGAAGAGGTGCTGCACCGCGCGGTCCTCGTAGTGCACGTAGAGCTGGTCAGGGACCGCGTCGAGCGAGACCCCGCTGCGCTTCTCCAGCACAGCCGACACGTCGGCCACCCCGCCGTGGAACTTGGAGACCTCGGCGTAGACCTCCACCCGGTTGCAGGTCGACAGGACGATGGCCTCGCTGACGTGCTCGCCCGCGAGCAGGTCGGCGAGGACGTCGGCGACCTGCTCCGGCGCGACGGTGAGCTTCTCCAGGAGGCTGACCGGAGCGGACCTGTGCGAGAGCCCCACGACGAGGACGCTCATGTGGCCACCCCCGCGACGGCGACGTTCCGGCGCTGCTCGTGGAAGGCGAGGATCTGCAGCTCGATGGACAGGTCCACCTTGCGCACGCCGACCTGCGGCGGGACAGCGAGCACGCAGGGCGCGAAGTTCAGCACGCTCGTGACGCCGGCGGCCACGAGGCGGTCGCACACCGACTGCGCCGCAGCGGCTGGGGTGGCGATCACCCCGATGGAGACCTGCTCGGCGCGGACGATCGACTCGAGCTGGTCGAGGTGGCTGACGGCGACGCCGCCCACCTCCTCACCGACCCGGGCCGGGTCGGCGTCCACCAGGCCGGCGACCCGGAAGCCACGGCTGGCGAAACCGCCGTAGCCGGCAAGCGCGTGCCCGAGGTTGCCGATCCCGACGATGAGGACGGGCCAGTCCTGGGTGAGGCCGAGCTCGCGGGCGATCAGGTGCACCAGCTGCTGCACGTCGTAGCCGACGCCGCGCGTGCCGTAGGACCCCAGGTAGGACAGGTCCTTGCGGACCTTCGCGGAGTTCACCCCGGACGCGGCAGCGAGCTCCTCGGAGGACACCGTCGTCTCCCCGGCTTCGGCGAGGCCCCCGAGGGCGCGCAGGTAGAGCGGGAGCCGGGCGACGGCCGCTTCAGGGATGCCCCGCTCACCGCTCCGCGCCGGGGGGCGCGGGGTGCCGGAGGCTGCAGGCACGGTGGTTCTCCTCGAGCGGGCGGGCCGGTGCTGTCCCGGGCGGGGACGGCCGCGAGTGCGGCGATCACGACAGTAAGGCCTTGTGAACGAACGCACAAAGTCGACCGAGCGGCTCCGACGTGCTACAAGCGCAAGCCCTCGCTAGGGCGCTGTGATCTAAGGCGCTGTGGCCAGCGCTGCACGCAGCCTGCGCTCGGACACCCGGAGCGAGTCCACCTCCCGGCCGTCGACCAGGAGGACCGGGACCCAGTCGCTCCAGCGCTCACGGTCGGCCGGGTCGGCATCGACGTCGCGCTCAACCCAGGCGACGCCGTACTCGTCGCAGACCGCCGCCACGACCAGCCGGGCGTCCGCACACAGGTGACAGTCGCGCCGTCCGACGAGCTCGACCCGCGGTGGGACCGTCACGACTCGCGCGGAGGAGTGAGCGAGCCCTTGGCGACCTTCCCGGTCGTGGTGTGCGGCAGCTCGGTGACGATCTCCACCGCGGTGGGGCACTTGAAGCGGGCGAGCCGACGGGCGCAGTGGGCGACCACGTCATCGGCGCCGAGCTCCGCGCCCGGGCGCAGCACGAGGAAGGCCTTCACGGACTCGCCGGTGTAGGGGTGCGGGATGGGCACCACCACCGCCTCGGCGACGTCCGGATGCGCTAGCAGGACCTCCTCCACCTCACGCGGGTAGACGTTGAACCCGGAGACGAGGATGAGCTCCTTGCTGCGACCGGCGATGAACAGGTCGCCGTCCTCGTCGTAGTAGCCGAGGTCACCCGTCGCGAACCAGCCGTCCTCGTCCGGCCCCTCGGACCCGTCGGGCCAGTAACCGGAGAACAGGTTGGGCCCGCGCACCGAGATCTCACCGATGTCGCCGGGGCGCCCTTCGACGAGGCGCAGCTCAACCCCGGGGATCGGCTTGCCGACCGAGCCCGGCTTCACCCGGTCCGAGCACAGCGTCGTTGTGAGCACGGGAGCCGTCTCGGTGAGCCCGTAGCCCTCATAGACCGGGTGCCCGGTGCGCTCGAGCAGCCGGGCGAGCACGTCGGCCGGCAGCGGCGCCGACCCGGACACGGCCAGCCGGAGGCCGCCCAGCGCCTGCCCCACATCGGGCAGCAGCGACCACGCGAGCCACAGCGGCGGCGCACCTGGCACCGCGGTGACCTTGTGGCGGCGCACCTCGGCGAGCGTGTCGACGGGGTCGAACCGCTCCACCAGGACGGCGGTCGCGGCCATCTTCGCCACCATCCCGAGGGTGGCGTTGAGGCCGTAGACGTGGGCGAAGGGGAGCACGGCGAGTACGACGTCCTCCGACGTGACCGGCGGTGGGTCGACCGCCGCGCACTGGTCGAGGTTGGCCAGCAGCGCTCGGTGACTCAGCATCGCCCCGCGCGGGCTGCCGCTCGTGCCCGAGGTGAACAGCAGGACGGCCAGATCCTCGCCCCCGCCGCGCACCGCCGGTCGGCCGAGCGCCTCGCCTTCGCGGAGCAGGGCGTCGAAGGGCAGGACGTCGTCGGCGGCGACCCCGGGCAGGTCCGCGACCACGACGAGCCCGAGGTCCGACAGGGTTCCGCGCACCGAGCTCAGGAGTTCCGCCGCGGACCGCGAGCAGAGCGCCGCCCGCGCCCCCGAGTCGGTCAGCAAGCCGGCCAGCTCCGGTGCGGTCAAGGCGGTGGAGACGGGTACGGCGACCAGTCCGGCGCGCAGCGCCCCGAAGTAGCCGATCACGAGCTCGGGGACGTTCCCCAGCACCAGTGCGACCCGGTCCCCGGGCTCCAGGCCTCGCGCTGCCAGCGCCGCGGCGCAGGCGTCGACCTCGCGGTCGAGCTGCGACCAGGAGGTCTCCCGAGAGCCCTGCACGAGTGCAGCGCGCTCCGGTGCCTGGGCCGCTGCCGCCGTGACGAGCTCGGACAGGTTCGCTGGCATCGGCGGCATCGTCGCACACAGCGTCACCCGATCGGCCGCCTCAAGAGTTTCAGCCCTGGTGCCGAATCAGTAGAGGTCCAGTCCCCTTAGCCGGGGCGACTGCCGACGCGAAAGGGCACACCGTCCGTGAGGACGGGCCGCAAAGGCACGGGGCTGCGGGAGACCGCAGCAAGCCGACCTGCCGTCGTCGACCGGTTGCTCCACGCGACCGCGATGAACCTCTTCGCGGCAAGCGCCTCGGCATCCACCGGAGGTGGAAGCCGTGTCGCTGCTTGCTGGCGTGCGCAAGGCCCTCGCCCTGCTCAGTGTCCTGTCGGGCATCGCCCTCTCGCTCGTGGTCGTCGGCGCCTCGCCGGCAGGTGCCAGCAGCGAGTCCTACGACTTCCTCTCGCGGGTGAACGCCTCCCGCCAGGCCCACGGCCTCAGGTCGCTGACGATGCGCTCCGACCTGGTCAGCGTCGCGTACAACTGGACGCAGCACATGGCGGCCAACAACAGCCTCGAGCACAACCCCCGCCTGACCTCGCAGGTGAAGAACTGGCAGTCGGTCGGCGAGAACGTCGGCGTCGGCCCCACGGTGAAGGACATCGAGGATGCCTTCATGAACAGCGCCCACCACCGCGAGAACATCCTCGACCCGGGCTACACCGAGGTGGGCATCGCCACCGTGCGTGACTCGCGGGGCCAGCTGTGGGTCACCCAGGACTTCCGCCAGCCGATGCACACGTCCACGGCCTCGACCCCCCGCACCACGACCACGACGACGACCACGGCTCCCCGGCACCGCGCAAGCGCACCGCGCACCGTCGTGCACGCTCCGGCGTCGGCCCGCAGCTCACTCGCCAGTCGGCTGGCTCAGATCAGCCGAACCGGGAGTGCCCAGGGCGCCGGCGACCCGGTCGCGAAGGCGCTGAAGTACGTGTCCACCATGGCCGCCCTCACCGGCTGAGCCTCACCCAGATCGCTCGACCAGCGGCCGGCTCCTCTCCCAGGGGGCCGGCTGCTGTCGTTCTGCTCGCGGACTACGGGCCTCCGGAGGACGGCAGGATCGTCGGGACGGGCGGCCGGGGCGGCGAGGAGGTCGTCGTCGGCCTCGGCGCACTGGTCGTCGTGGGCCTGGGCGCAGTGGTCACGCCGGGCGTCAGGCTGGCAGTCGGTGTGTGGCGGGTCCGCGGCCGCGTCGTCCGCTTCGGTGTCGGAGTCACCAGCGGCCGTGGCTTGCCTGCCGCTGCCGCCGCCTTGAGCTGGCGATAGCTGGTCAGCGTCTGCTGGAAGATCTCGGCCGGCAGGGTCCCGCCGAACACGTGGCGCTGACCTTGGACGTGGTTCATCGAGTGCGCGCCCTTCTTCGCGTTGGCGCACGTCTTCCCCTCATGGGGGCAGACCCGCTCCTTGTCGTAGCCCATCCACACCCCCACGCACAGCTTCGGCGTGCAGCCCACGAACCAGGCGTTGGTGAAGTCGTTCGTTGTCCCTGTCTTGCCGAAGACCGGTTCCGGCTGGTGCACCGCGCGTCGTGCCGTGCCGTGGTCGACCACGCCGTAGAGGACGTCGACGACCTGGTCAGCGGTGCTGTCCTTCATCGCACGCACCCCCTTGGGGTGGGCATCGACCTTGAGCAGCGAGGAGCCGGCCGACCCGTCGTCGTTGGAGGCGTTGACCTCTGTCACGGTCCGAGGGTCGAGGCGCACCCCGTGATTGGCCAGCGTGGAGTAGGCCTGTACGAGCGCCAGCGGAGTGACGTTGACACCGAGCGAGTTGGCCGGGCAGCACGAGCTCAGGTACTGACGGGGGCCGAAGCCGGAGGCCCCTGCCATTGCCATCACCTTGGCCAAGCCGACCCGGATCGCGAGCGGTGCGTAGACCGTGTTGATGGAGTCCCACATCGCGCGCCGCAGCGAGAAGGTCCCCGACTCGCTGACGTCGGCGTTGTGCACCGGGTAGGGGTTCGGGGTGCCACCGGGGTTCTTGATGTAGGCCACGCGGGGCGCCCGCACCCGCTCGTCGGGGCTGATCCCCTGCTCGATGGCGGTCGCGAGCGTGAACGGCTTGATGGTCGAGCCGGACTGCCGGGCGCTCTGCGTCGCGAGGTTGAAGCCGTCCCGGGTGTAGGTCCGCGACTTGTCGGTGACCACGCGCGTCGTCATCGCCTTGATGTCACCGGTGCGCGGGTCGAGCGCGATCACCGCCGCCTCGGGGTCGGCTGGGTCGGAGAGCACCGACTGCACCGCCTGCACCGCTGCCTGCTGCAGGTCGTAGTCGAGCGTCGTGCGGATGCGTACGCCCTGCTTGTCGATGGCCTCGGCGCCGAGCTTCTTGCGGATGCTGCGCGCCACGATGTCGCGGAACTCGGGCGCGATCGTCGGCGCATCAGGCCGCGAGACGCGGAGGATCTTGGGCAGCGTGGCGCCGTAGGCAGCGGACGCCTGCCCTGAGGTGATGACGCCGTCCTCGATCATCCGGTTCAGCACGTCGAGCTGCTTGGCGCGCGCGACCTTGGGCGCCACCACCGGGTTCCAGAACGAGGGCGCCGGCACGATGCCGGCGAGCAGGCTTGCCCGGCTCAAGGCCAGCGCAGGGCTGCGCCGCTTGTTCACGGTGTCGAGATCGAGGTCCTTCACCGGGACGCCGAAGTAGTACTTCGTGGCCGCCTGGATCCCGTAGGTCGCGTTCCCCAGGTAGACGTTGTTCAGGTAGCCGGTGAGGATCTCGTCCTTGCTGAGCCGGTTCTCGAGACGGACCGCCAGCGCCGCTTCCTTGACCTTGCGCAGCAGCGTGCGCTGACGTCCGACGTACACGTTCTTCACGTACTGCTGGGTGATCGTCGAGCCGCCCTGGCGCCGGCCGCCCGTGATGTCCTTGTAGGCGGCGCGCACGACGGCCAGCGGGTCCACCCCGCGGTGGGTGAAGAAGGTGCGGTCCTCGGCCGCGACGATCGCGGTGCGCATGACGGCGGGGATGTCCTTCCCCGTCACGATCTCCTGGTCCAGCGGGGGACGCAGCGAGGCCAGCACCCGGGTCCCGTCGTCGGCCAGGAGCACCGCGGTGCGGATCGGCGGGGGGGCCGCGAAGTCGATCGGCGCGGTCAGCAGCCCCCCGGTGAAGGAGGAGGCGAAGGCGAGTACGGCGGCCACGAGCCAGGCGATGACGCCCCGCCGGCGGCGCCGAGCCCGCACGCGCGCCGGGCCTGGCGCGCTCCCGACATCCACGCCGGTCAGGCTAACTGGTGCCAAAGCCGCCCAACCCCCTGACGGCGGGGACCGCGCCTTCTACCATGTGGCGGGGGCTGCCGCCCCC
>JAVEEJ010000312.1 GCA_030840515.1 Frankiaceae bacterium
CTTGAGGGTTCCTTCTGGCTTGCCGAGCACTCGGGACACCTCTCGAAGGGGCAGGTCCGCGTAGTAGTGAAGGAGCACCACGGCGCGCAGTCGGTCGGGCAGCGCCTCCACGAGCTCGCGCACGCCCGTGTCCGGCCCTGGGGCGACGGGGTCGGCGGCGATGACGGAGGACTTGTAGTAGGCGCGGCGCTCGCGCTCCTTGCGCCGCCAGTGGTCGCGCACCAGGTTGGCCGCGGACGCGTAGAGGTAGCCGCGGGGGTCGTCGACCGAGGTGAGCCTCGACAGCACCCGGGTGAAGGCCTCCGCGGCGATGTCGTGCGCCGTGGCGTCGTCATCGACCAGCCGACGGACCCAGCCGGCGAGCCGCGGGTAGTGGGCAGCGAAGAGCTCAGCGGCGAGGGCATCACGCCCGCGCTGCTCAGCACGCAGCCCCTCCATGGTGTCCCCCACCGCGGTCATGACTCCTGGACGCCGTACCCGTCCTCCCGGTTCGGGCTGATCAGATCTGCTGCGGCTCCGGCGCGTCGGCAGGCTCTGCCCCCACCTCGCGCGGCAGCAGCTCGGAGGGATCCTCGCGGCCGGCCCCACGGCGGCGGATGAGGAAGGCCAGTGCGCCGAGACCCACTACCAGGCAGGTCCACTCGTTGAGCCGCAACCCGAGGATGCGGTTGGCGGGATCGACCCGCAGCGCCTCGATCCAGGCCCTGCCGACGACGTAACCGAGCACGTAGACCGCGAAGGCCCGTCCGCGCCCCAGCTTCCACCGCCGGTCGGCCCAGACGACCAACCCGGCGACGCCCAGGTCCCACAGCGCCTCGTAGAGGAACGTCGGGTGGTAGGTGGCCTTGTCCAGGCTGGAGTCCGGCCGGTGGGCCTGGTCGATCTTCAGCCCCCAGGGCAGCGTGGTGGCCCGGCCGTAGAGCTCCTGGTTGAACCAGTTACCGAACCGCCCGATCGCCTGAGCCACTGCGATGCCGGGCGCCACCGCGTCGACGAAGGCAGCCAGCGGCACGCCCGCCCGTCGGCAGCCGATCCACGCCCCTAACGCACCGAAGGCGATCGAGCCCCAGATGCCGAGCCCGCCCTTCCAGATGTAGAGCGCGGCCACGGGGTCCCCGTCGTGCCCGAAGTAGGCCTGGGGCGAGGTGATGACGTGGTAGATCCGCCCTCCGATAACGCCGAAGGGCACCGCCCAGGTGGAGACGTCGCCGACGAGACCCGGCCGTCCGCCCCTCGCGACCCAACGGCGCTCGCCGATGAACACCGCGACGATGACCCCGACCACGATGCACAGCGCGTACGCCCGCAGCGGGAAGGGACCGAGGTGCCAGACGCCGTTGCTTGGACTGGGGATGTAGCCCGGCAGGCTCACCCCTGGCCTCCGTACGCCGGGTCGGACAGCAGCCGCTGGATGTCGCTCTCGTACTGGCGGACCTGCGTCCCGCCGAGCCAGATGAGGTGCGCCTTGTCGTCCGGAGTCACCGCGATGACCTGGGCGCCGTGCGGGATGTCGTAGCCGCCCGCGGGTGTCTTCTCCTCGGGCAGCAGCGGGACTCCCATTGCCTTCGCCGTGGCGGCGATCTGCGCATCGGTGCCGGTGAGGCCGACGAAGCCCTTGTCGAATCGGCCGAGCCACTCGCGCATGGCAGGCAGCGTGTCGCGCTTCGGGTCGGTGGTCACGAAGAGCACGGTCGTCTTGGCCTTCACCTCGGCCGGCAGCTTGCGCAGCGCGACCGCGAGGTCGGACATCGTCGTCGGGCACGTGTCGGGGCAGTTGGTGTACCCGAAGAAGACCAGGCGCAGCTTGCCCCGGTCTCGGGTGCTCAGGTCGACCGTCGTGCCGTCGGTGGACCGCAGCGCCGTCACCGGTAGCACGATGGGCTTGCTCAGCAGCGCACCCTGATAGTGGTCGAACAGCGGCTTGCTGGTCTTGGCCGCGGAGTGGCTGGCGCAGCCCGTGAAGGCAAGGCAGGACAGTGCGAGTACGACGCCCAGCTGCCTTCTCATCGGCGCAGACCTCCCGCAAGCTCGTGGGTGAGCGCCGCGACCCCCGCGGGCCCTTCGCCGTCGATGAGCCGACGAACGAACGCAGACCCCACGATGACACCGTCGGCGTATGCCGCGACCTCCGCCGCCTGCTCCCCTGTGGAGACGCCCAGTCCGACAGCGACCGGGAGGTCGGTGCACCGACGGGTCCGCTCGACCAGCGCTGGGGCGACAGCGCTGGTCGCCGTACGCGCGCCCGTCACTCCCATGGTGCTCGCGGCGTACACCCACCCGCTGCAGGCGCGGGTGGTCGACGCCAACCGCTGCTCGCTCGAGCTCGGCGCCACGAGGAACACCCGGTCGAGGTCGTGCGCCTCGCTCGCTGCGATCCACTCGGAGGCCTCGTCGGGGATCAGGTCAGGCGTGATCATCCCTGACCCTCCGGCGGCTGCCAGGTCGCGCGCGAAGCCGTCGACGCCGTAGCGGAGCACGGGGTTCCAGTAGCTCATGACGAGCACCGCGGCGCCGGTGGCGGCGACGGCTTCGACCGTGCGCAGCGCGTCAACCGTCTTGGCGCCGCCGCGCAGCGCCGCCTCACTCGCCTGCTGGATCACGGGCCCATCGAGGACCGGGTCGCTGTAGGGCAGCCCGATCTCGATGAGGTCGCAGCCCGCCTCCACCATCGCCTCCAGCGCAGCGACGCAGCCGTCGTAGGACGGGTACCCCGCCGGGAGGTAGCCGACGAGGGCGGCGCGACCTTCGGCCCGGGCCGCGGCGAAGACCTCGGCGCTGCGGACCCGCGTCACGCCGACCCGTCCAGCAGCCCGAACCATTTCGCAGCAGTGGCCACGTCTTTGTCGCCCCGGCCGGAGAGGTTGACGAGGATGGTGCTGCCCGGAGCCTGGGCCGCCACCTGCTGCGCGCCGGCGAGCGCGTGGGCCGTCTCGATCGCCGGGATGATCCCTTCGGTGCGGCACAGCAGCGCGAACGCGTCCATCGCTTGCGCGTCGGTGACCGCCCGATAGCTCGCGCGCCCGCTGTCCGCGAGGTAGGCGTGCTCGGGGCCCACGCCCGGGTAGTCCAGGCCCGCGCTGATCGAGTGCGACTCGACGGTCTGCCCGTCGGCGTCCTGCAGCACGTAGGACCGGGCGCCGTGCAGCACCCCCGGACTACCGGCCGTGATCGTCGCCGCGTGCCGTCCGGTCTCCACCCCGTCGCCGCCCGCTTCGAACCCGTAGAGCGCCACGTCCGCGTCGGGGACGAACGCGTGGAAGATCCCCATCGCGTTGGATCCGCCGCCCACGCAGGCGACGACGCTGTCAGGAAGCCTGCCCAGCAGGTCCAGGCACTGCTGCCTCGCCTCGGTGCCGATGACGGCCGCGAAGTCCCGCACCATCACCGGGAACGGGTGCGGCCCGCCCACACTGCCGATGCAGTAGTGCGTGGTGTCCACGCTGGCGACCCAGTCACGGAACGCCTCGTTCATCGCGTCCTTCAAGGTCCGGCTGCCGCTGGTGACGGGGATGACGGTCGCTCCGAGCAGCCGCATCCGCGCGACGTTGAGCGACTGCCGCTCCGTGTCGACCTGGCCCATGTAGACCGTGCACTCCAGACCGAACAGCGCGGCTGCGGTCGCGGTCGCGACCCCGTGCTGCCCTGCCCCGGTCTCGGCGATGATCCGGCGCTTGCCCATCCTGCGGGTCAGCAGCGCCTGCCCGATCACGTTGTTGATCTTGTGTGCGCCGGTGTGGTTGAGGTCCTCGCGCTTGAGCAGGATGCGCGCGCCGACCTCCCCGGAGAACCGCTCCGCGTCGTAGAGCAGGCTCGGGCGTCCGGCGTACTCGCGGAGCAGCCTCTGCAGCTCAGCGGTGAACTCGGGGTCCGCTCGAGCCTCGTCGTAGACCGCGCTGAGCTGGTCGAGGGCGGCGATGAGCGCCTCCGGCACGAAGCGGCCGCCGTAGGCACCGAAGTGCCCGGTGGCGTCCGGAGTCGTGGCCGTCATGGAGGGAGAACGCCGGACTACTTGGCCACGTGCCGGGCCGCCGGGTGCATCCCGGCGGTGACCAGGTCAGCCACTGCCTGGCGGGGGTCCTTGCCGGTCACCAGGCCCTCACCGACCAGAACCGCGTCGGCGCCGGCGGCCGCATACGCGAGCAGGTCGTGCGGGCCGCGCACCCCTGACTCGGCGATCTTCACGTGCCCGTTGGGGATGTGCGGCGCGAGCCGCGCGAAGGTGCTGCGGTCGACCTCGAGCGTCTTGAGGTTGCGGGCGTTCACACCGATCACGCTGGCGCCGCTCTCGAGCGCGCGCTCGAGCTCGTCCTCGTCGTGCACCTCGACGAGCGCGGTCATGCCGAGGCTCTCGGTGCGGTCGACGAGGGCCGCGAGCGCGTTCTGGTCGAGCACCGCGGCGATGAGCAGGACCAGGTCCGCGCCGTGTGCACGGGCCTCCCACACCTGATAGCTGCTGACCACGAAGTCCTTGCGCAGCAGCGGCAGGTCCACCGCTGACCGGACCGCATCGAGGTCGCTGAGGCTGCCGGCGAAGCGCCTGCCCTCGGTCAGCACGCTGATGACGTGCGCGCCTCCCGCCTCGTAGTCGCGGGCCAGTGCCGCGGGGTCCGCGATGGCGGCCAGCGCACCCTTGCTGGGGCTGGACCGCTTCACCTCGGCGATGACGGCGCACCCCGGGCGCTTCAGAGCGGCCGTCGCGCTCTTCGCATCGGGCCGTCGCGCAGCGCGTTCCTTGAGCTGGTCCAGTGAGGTCTGGGCTTGGCGGTCCGCGAGGTCGGCGCGCACGCCGTCGAGGATCTCGTCGAGCACAGACACGGGACGAGACTACGGAGCCGGACATCGAGGGGGTGTCCGGGGGTCCGGCTGGCGCGATCAGGCCGTGGGGTCCTCGCCGCGTTCGATGCGGGTCCACAGGTCGGGCTCGGCGGAAGTCGACCCCTGGTCTGCTCCGGGCGCGTCGTAGCGCCGGCTCATCGACGGCCAGCGGCCGCTGATCGCGACGCCGAGGATCCCCGCGGCGAGGAGCGGGGCGCCAAGGAGCGCGCGTCCGTGCGTGAGTGGGACGACGGCGAGTACGGCGACGACGGCGCAGACCAGGCGTCGCAGCAAGCCTCGCGTCGCGAGCACACCGAGCACGCCCGCCAAGGTGGCGAGCCCGGCGGCCTTCACACCCGCGTCGTGCGCCGGCCGGGTCAGCAGCAGGAGCGCGGCGAGCAGCACCACGAGCAGGCACCACAGCAGCAGGCCACGCGGACCCCTCACGTCGCCGGCCGCATGGCCTCGGCTGCGCCGATCGCGCGCAGCACGGCGGCGGCCTTGTTGCGGCACTCGGCGTCCTCTGCGGCTGGGTCGCTGTCGGCGACCAGACCCGCCCCGGCCTGCACGTAGGCGGTTCCCTGGTGCAGCACCGCGGTGCGGATGGCGATGGCGGTGTCGAGGTCACCGGCTGCGTCGAGGTAGCCGACCACCCCGCCGTAGAGCGCCCGCCGAGTCGGTTCGAGCTCTTCGATGATCTGCATCGCGCGTGGCTTGGGTGCGCCGCTCAGGGTCCCCGCAGGGAAGCAGGCCGTGAGCACATCCAGCGCATCGCGGCCCTCGCTGACGTCGCCGACAACCGTCGACACGATGTGCATGACGTGGCTGAAGCGCTCCACCGACATGAAGTCGACGACCTCCACCGAACCCGGTCGGCAGACCCGTCCCAGGTCGTTGCGCCCGAGGTCGACGAGCATCACGTGCTCGCTGCGCTCCTTCGGGTCCGCCAGCAGCTCGGCCGCGAGCCGGGCGTCCTCGTCGGCGGTCTCCCCGCGGGGGCGAGTGCCGGCGATCGGGTGCAGCAGGGCGCGGCCGCCGGTGACCCTGACGAGCGCCTCGGGCGACGAGCCGACGATGTCGTAGGGCGACTCGCGACCGGCGAAGCGCAGCAGGTACATGTAAGGCGACGGGTTGGTGGCCCGCAGCATCCGGTAGACGTCGAGGGCGTCGGCGGTGACGTCGAGCTCGAAGCGCTGGCTCAGCACCACCTGGAAAGCCTCGCCCGCCGCGATCTGCTCCTTCACCTGCTCGACTCCCGCGCGGAAGCCCTCCGAGGTCGTGCGTCCGCGAGGCGTGGGCACGTCGTGCGCCGGGACCACGGTGACGGACGGGGGCGTGGGCTCGGCGAGCGCGGCTGCCATCGCGTCGAGCCGGGCCAACGCGTCGTCGTACGCGTTCCCCGGGTCTGCGTCCCGGAAGACGTTGGCGACGAGCAGGACCGTGCCATCGGCGTGGTCGAGCACCGCGAGGTCGGTCACGAGGAGCATGCCGATCTCGGGCATGCCGAGATCGTCCTCGGCCAGGGACGGCAGCCGCTCGAGCCGGCGCACCACGTCGTAGGACAGGTAGCCGACGAGTCCCCCGGTGAGCGGTGGCAGCGCGGGATCGCGAGGCGAGCGCAGCGCCTCCACGGCGGCGCGCAGCGCCACGAGCGGGTCGGCATCCACCGAGTCGAGCCCGAACGGCGGCTGACCCAGCCAGCGCGCGACCCCGTTCTCCTCGGTCAAGGTCGCGGCAGCACGCACACCCACGAACGAGTAACGGCTCCAG
>JAVEEJ010000001.1 GCA_030840515.1 Frankiaceae bacterium
GGCATCGTCGGCGTCGCCCGCACCGACCGGCGCACCAAGGACCTGACCCGTCGGATCAAGCCCGGCGAGATCGCGATCATCGACCACGTCGACATCGACCGGGTGGCGGCGGAGGCCCTGGTGGGCTGCGGCGTGGCGGCTGTGGTCAACGCGGCCGCGAGCACGAGTGGCCGCTACCCCAACCTCGGTCCGGAGATCATCGTGACCGCCGGGATCCCGCTGCTGGACGACGTCGGCGGCGAGGTCTTTGAAGCGGTGCGTGACGGCGAGCGCGTCCGGCTCGACGGCGAGACGCTGTACGTGGGGGAGGAGCCGAGGGCCAAGGGAACGCTGCTCAGTGCCGAGCTGGTGGGTGCAGCCCTCGGCGAGGCGAGAGCGGGCCTGTCGGCCCAGCTCGAGGCGTTCGCAGGGAACACGATGGAGTTCCTGCGCCGGGAGCGGGACCTGCTCCTCGACGGCGTCGGCGTGCCCGAGGTCCGCACAACCCTGGCCGGACGGCACTGCCTAGTCGTCGTACGCGGCTACCACTACCGCCAGGACCTGCACGTGCTGCGCTCCTACATCCGTGAGTACCGACCAGTGCTCATCGGCGTCGATGGTGGTGCCGACGCGTTGATCGAGTGCGGCTACAAGCCGCACCTCGTCATCGGCGACATGGACTCGGTCTCCGACGCAGCGCTCACCTGCGGCGCGGAGATCGTGGTGCACGCCTACCGCGACGGCCGGGCGCCCGGTCTGCAGCGCGTCCAAGAGCTCGGGGTCGAGCCGGTGGTGTTCCCTGCCGCCGGGACCAGCGAGGACATCGCGCTGCTGCTCGCGGACGAGCGCGGTGCCGCGCTGATCGTCGCCGTCGGGACCCACGCCACGCTGGTGGAGTTCCTCGACAAGGGCCGGGCGGGCATGGCCTCGACCTTCCTCACACGGTTGCGCGTCGGCAGCAAGCTGATCGACGCGAAGGGCGTGAGCCGGCTCTACCGATCGCGCATCAGCGCGCCCTCGCTGTTGCTCTTGGTCGTCGCCGTGCTGCTCGCCCTGACTGCCATGATCACGGTGAGTCCGCTCGCGCATGCCTACGCGTCGGTGATCGCGTCCAAGTGGGACGCCCTGTTCTTCTGGGTCCGGGAGCACCTGACGTCGTGATCGACTTCCGCTACCACATCGTCTCCATCGCGGCCGTGTTCCTCGCCCTGGCGCTCGGGCTGGTGCTCGGGTCGACGTCGGGCTTCCAGAACAACGCGATCGGGGATCTCGACAAGCACATCTCCCAGCTCCGCAAGCAGAGCAACGACCTGCGCAGCGTGGTGGACCGCGAGCAGGGACTGCTGAAGAAGGGCGACGAGCTGGTCACGGTGCTCACCCCCTCGCTCATCAAGGACGCGCTCGAGGGTGAGCACGTCGCGGTCGTCTCCGCGCCGGGGGCGAGCGGCTCGCTGCGCGACGCGGCCGAGGAGGCCGTGACCGCGGCCGGCGGGACGATCGCGAGCGAGGTCTCGCTGTCGGCCGACTTCTTCACCCAGGACAACGTGGCGGTGCTCGCGGGACTTGTCGACCGGCTCGCCCCCTCGGTGCCGACTGAAGGAAGCGCTCTGGACCGTGCCGCCAAGGCGCTGTCCGATGCGCTGCTTGTCAGCGACAAGAGCCGGGCCGGAAACCAGTTGGGCTCCTCGGACACGGCGCTCGTCGCAGGGTTCCGTGAGGCCAAGCTGGTGAGCGTCTCGGACAACCCGGTGCGCGCGTCGCTCGTGGTGTTCGTGGCCGCACCACCGCAGGACAAGGCCGACCCGGATCTCGAGGGAGAGGTCAGGGTGGCCGCGGCGCTTGACGAGGCGGGCCGAGGCTCCGTCGTAGTCGGCGCCGAGCAGGCGGGCGCCCCCGCCCACGGACTCGTCCGCGCGGTGCGCGCCACGGGTGAGGTCGCCGCAGTGGTGTCGACGGTCGACGACGCGGCGACCCCGGCGGGGCGGTTGCGACTCGTCCGAGCGCTGAGCGCTGAGCGCACCGGGCTGGCAGGGCAGTACGGCACCGGTGACGGAGCGCAGGCGGTCATCGCCACCCCGACGCCAAGCCCGTGACCCCCGCGGTCAGAGCCGCGGTCGCGCTCGCGGTCGGTGCCGTCGCGGCACTCGTCCTGCTCGCGTTGCTCCGCCGCCGTGGGCCGGCGGGAACACCGCGCTGGGAACGCACCAACTTTCGGGGCAAGCCGGTCCACCTCGGTGCCGGCCCGGCAATCGTCCTTGCGGCGTGTGGGGCAGCCTTTGTGGGTGCACCCACTGCGCGGGCTGCCGCTGCGGTGGCCGCGGCGGGCCTGGTGGCCGGTGCGGCCGGCCTCTACGACGACCTCTCGGGCGACGCGGCCACGAAAGGCTTGCGCGGTCACTTGGCCGAACTCAGACGTGGACGGCCGACCAGCGGCGCGCTGAAGGTCCCCGCGCTAGGCATCGCCGGCCTGGCCGCGGGTGTCATCGTGCACGGACTCACCCTCCGCGCGGTTCTTGACGGTGCCTTCGTGGCGGGCGCCGCCAACCTCGTGAACCTGCTCGACCTGCGGCCCGGACGTGCGGCCAAGGTCATCGTCGTGGCTGCCCTCACCAGCCTCGGCTTCGGTGCCACGGCCGCCGCAGCGCCGGCGGGCGCAGCCCTCGCGCTGCTGCCGGCCGACCTCCGCGAGCGGGTCATGCTGGGTGACGCCGGCGCCAACGGCGCGGGCGCCGCGGTGGCCGCGAGCTCACTGGCCGCGATCCGGTTGCCGACCCTGCTCGCCGCGCTGGGGATCGTGGCAGCCCTGACGCTGGCGAGCGAGTGGGTGAGCTTCAGCCGCGTGATCGACCGCGTGCCGCCGCTGCGCTGGGCCGATCAGCTGGGTCGTCGTCCGTGAACCGGCGAACGGCCGGCCTCGCAGGCGCGGCGTTGGCGATCGCCGTGGTCACGGTGGTCGCTCGCGCCGCGGGCTTCGGCCGCACGCTCGTGTTCGCCCGCACGGTCGGCTTCGACTGCCTCGGCAGCACCTACCAGACCGCCAACACCGTGCCCAACATCGTGTTCGAGGTCGTGGCTGGGGGCGCGCTGGCGACCCTCGTCGTTCCGCTGATCGCGGGCGCGGTGTCACGAGGGGACACGCACGAGGCATCGAGTACGACGAGCGCGCTGCTCACCTGGGCGCTCACCCTGCTCGTCCCCGCGGGGCTGCTGGTCGCCGTACTCGCGCGCCCGATCATCTCGGTGCTCATCGGCACGCCTCCTGGAGGTTGCGACCGGACAGCGGTCATCGATGTGGGTAGTCGGATGCTCCAGGTCTTCGCGCCCCAGGTGCCGCTCTACGGCGTGGGGCTCGTGCTTGCCGGCGTGGCTCAGGCTCATCGCCGGTTTCTCGGGCCCGCGGTGGCGCCGCTGCTGTCGAGCGTCGTGGTGATCGGGGCCTACCTGAGCTACGCCGCGGCCGGCCGCGCCGGGAGCCTGCAGGGGCTGGACCGAGGCCAGGAGCTGGTGCTGTCCGTGGGGACCACCGCGGGCGTGGTCGTGCTCGCGCTCAGCTTGTTGCTTCCGCTGCGCGGGACCGGGTTGAGGCTGCGTCCGCGCTGGCGGTTCGGCCCAGGCGTCGGCTCCACCGCGAGGACCTTGGCCCTCGCCGGGGTCGCAACCCTTGTCGCCCAACAGCTCGCGGTCGCCGTGGGACTGCGGCTCGCGAACGACCGCGGCCCGGTGGGAGCAGTGGCCTTGTTCGCCCTGGCGAGCACGGTGTTCCTGCTGCCGTGGGCGGTGCTCGCCGTTCCCCTGGCTACCAGCGCCTTCCCGCGCAGCGCGGCGGCGCACGCCGG
>JAVEEJ010000012.1 GCA_030840515.1 Frankiaceae bacterium
CGGGCCGCGGAGGAACTTGCGGCCCGCGGCGGAGAAGAAGTCGCAGCCGATCGCCTCCATGTCGAGGTCGAGCTGGCCGATCGACTGGCAGCCGTCCAGCAGGTAGGGCACGCCGTGGCGACGCGCAAGGCCGCCGACCTCCGCCGCCGGGTTGATCAGGCCGTTGCTGGTCGGGATGTGCGTCGCCGCGACGAGCTTGGCGCGGGCGCCGTGCTGGGTCAGGGCGACGTCGAGTGCGCCCACGTCGAGCTGTCCGCGGTCGTCATCGCCGACCACCTCCACCGTGATGCCGTAGCGATCCGTGGCGCGCAGCAGCATCAGCGCGCTAGAGACATAGGTGGCCCGGTCGACGAGTACGACGTCGTCCTCGGTGAGCGGGATCGAGTAGAAGGCGGTCGCCCAGGCATAGCTCGCCGAGCCCACCAGCCCGATCTGCTCCGGCCGCGCCCTGATCAGGGCCGCGACGTCCGCACGGGTCTGCACCAGGGCGGGTTCAGCCTCGAGGGCCGCCTCGTAACCGCCGATGAGGCTCTCCCGCTCGAGGTGCTCGCGAACCGCAGCGCTCACCTCGATCGTCCGCAGCGAGGCGCCGGCGGAGTTGAGGTGAGTGCCGTGCTGGGTCCCGGGGGTACGCGCCCGCTCGCGGTCGACGTCGATCACACCGACGATCCTGCCACCGTCACAATCCCCAGAACTCGCCGCGCAGGCCAACGCCCCGCAGGTAGTCAGCCGCGTTGCTCGGGTCGCGACGGACGTATCCGCGCTCGAGCCGCCCTTCGTACCACCGCGATGCCAGCCGCCACAGTGTGTCCAGATCGAGGACGTAGCCGCGCTGGTTCCCGGAGAAGTCGAGCCAGAACGCGACGCAGCCCTCGTCGCAGAAGAGCCGCTGGTTGCTACACGCGTGCACCACGTCGTCCCACATCCGCGAGACAGGAACGAGGAAGTGCGCCACCTGGTCGCCGTGAGGCGGCGCCTCCCGGTCCACGACCCACGCGAGCGCCTTGTTGCAGGCGGGACAACGGGTCGCAACGAGGACGTCCGGCTCATCCGGCAGCAGGTGGGGGAGCGCGAACGCATCCCACGCGCAGCCGCCCCACCAGAGCGTGTGGCGCCCCATCACGGAGAAGCCGAGCGGCACGGCGGCGAAAGGATGCGCCATGAGGATCCGGCCCGCGGGATCGAGTACGACGTGGCGGGCGCGCGCCAGATCGGCCAGGCCCGCCTCGACCTGTGCGTGCTCGACCTTCAGCCTCTCGGCTAGCGCAGCCGGGGAGGGCGCCGTACCCGTTTCCGCGAAGGACCCGTAGACAGCCAGCCGTAGGTCCTCGAGGTCCATGCCGTCGACGCTACGCCTCATGCAAGATGAGCGGATGAGCGATGACCAGGTTCGCGAAGGGTCGATGCAGGTTGCCGACGGACGCACGGTCGCCTGGACGGACTGGGGCGACGGTGGGACGCCGGTGCTCCGCATACCCGGGACGCCGGGTTCGCGCTGGTCGATCCGCGCTGATCGCACCATCTGGCGAGAGCGCGGCTTGCGGGTCATCACCACGGAGCGGCCCGGGTTCGGCGCCTCGACGCGGCTGCCGGGGCGCAAGTTCGCCGAGCACGCGGACGACCTGGCGGCGATCCTCGACCACCTGGGCATCGAGCGGCTGCACGTCTACGGCGGCAGCGGGGCCTCCCCGCACATCCTCGCGTTCTGCGCGCGGCACCCCGATCGGGTGAAGGCGGCCACGATCCTCGTGGGCGGCGCGCCCATGAACGAGGACGAGATCGAGCAGATGATCGGGCTCAACGTGCAGTCGTACAAGCTCGCACGCGCCGGCGACCTCGACGGTCTGCGCAAGCTGATGGCGCCCTACCACGAGGCGATGTCGACCGACCCGCTCGCGTCGCTGCGGGGCGTGATGGCCGAGGCGCCCGAGGAGGACCAGCGGATCATGCAGGACCCCGACTGGCAGCGGGGGATGGAGCGGGCGACGAAGGAGGCGATGCGTCAGGGGCCTGAGGGTTGGATGGACGAAGGGCTCGCGATCAGCCTGCCGTGGGACGACATCGACCTGTCCGCCGTGCGCACGTCCATCACCTGGTGGCACGCGCCGGGAGACAAGAACTGCCCGCTCAGCGCAGCCCAGCGGCTCGTCGACCAGTTGCCCGACGCCCACCTCAACGTGTGGGAAGGCGGCGGGCACCTCACGTCCTACCTGCGGGAGGCCGAGGTCCTCGACGAGCTCCTGGCCAGGGGCTAGCTCAGGCGATACAGCACGAACTGCGGATGTTCCACGTCGAGCGCGGTGACCTCGGAGAAGCCCGCATCGGTCGCGTACTTGCGCAGCGTGTCCTCGCGCATGACCGTTCCGGTGCCCGCGCCGCCGTCCTGCATGCTGACCGCGAGGCAGTGCAGGGTGCTGAAGGCGTAGAAGAAGCGCTCCATCTCGTTGGTCGGAACGGTGAAGCGCGGTTCGGTGCGCTCATCGGCGACGAGTACGGCGCCACGGCTGCCCGCCAGTTTCTTCATGGTGCGCAGCACGCCCACCGGGTCCGGCACGTCGTGCAGCATCTCGACAGCCATCACCAGGTCGTAGTCGCCCGCGATCGAAGGATCGGCCGCGTCCTTCAGATGGAACTGAGCGCGATCGGCGACGCCGCTGTCGGCAGCCGCTTTGCGGGCCACGCTGATCGATGCCTCGTCAAGGTCGTAGCCGTCGATCTCGGCGTTCGGGTAGGTCCGCGCAATCGTGATCGACGCCGTCCCCTCGCCGCATCCGATCTCGGCGATCCGCACGGGCTCCCCGTCGGTGAGCTTGCGCTGGACCTCAGGGATCGCGGGCAGCCAGTTCTGGGTCAGGTGGTTGACGAAGACGGGACGCGTGAAGCCGGCCTGGATGTCATGCAGCTCGAAGGCACCGAACGCCAAGCCCTTGCCGCTTCGGAACTCCTGCTCCATCAGCTCGATGGCCTTGCCGGCGAACGGCACCACGGCCACACAGGCCTTCATGCACGCCTCGCTGTCGTCCTCCATCAGCACATGCGCGTGCTCGGCCGGCAACGTGAACCGGCGGTCTGCGGGCGCGGCCGACGCGTCGTCGACCTCGAGCACTCCGGCGGCGGCCTGCTGCTCGAGCCACTCCCGCGCGTAGCGCTCGTGAATGCTGGCCTTGCTCGCCAACTCAGCCGAGGTGGACGCCCCGGCGGCGGCCAGCGCCTCGTACAGCCCGAGTCGGATGCCGAGCTCGATGTTCGCCAGCTCCATGGTCGCCAGGCTGTCCATGAACAGCTTGCCCGCGAACTCTTCGACGCTTGCCATCGATGGCCCCTCCCGGTTAGGGAGCGGACACTACGCCGGTCAGCGACGCAGCCGAAGCCCTCGCGGGGTCGGGTGGAAGCCGGCCGACTCCAGGGCTTCGGCGAGCGGGGACCCGACGATGGTCTCTCCGTCTGCCCGCTCGATCGCGAGCTTGCCGAGTGATCCGTCGCGGACCGCGAGCGCCAACGCGTCCACGGCGGGTTGCAGCACGTCCTGGTCATCGGTGAACGACAGCAGGGTCTTGCCGCCGCGCTCGACGTAGATCGCAAGGGCTCCATCGACGAGCACGCACAGCGCCCCTGCCTTGCGCCCTGGCTTGTGCCCACCGTCGTCACGCACCGGCCAGGGGAGCGCAGCGCCGTAGGGCTGAGCCGGGTCGGCAGCGGCAAGCACCAAGGCGCCGGTGTGGCCAGTCAGCGCACGCATGCGGTCGACGGCACCCGGCGCGGCGAACTGGGCAGCCCCGAGGCCCTCGACGAAGTAGCCACGCCGTACTCGTCCCGTCTCCTCGAAAGCCCGCAGCACGCGGTAGACACCGCCGAAGCCTCCCGGGGTGCGCTCGCCCATCACCGAGCCGCGGGTGAGCACGCCATAGCGGTCGAGCAGCACATCGGCGGTGGCGTGCGCGCGCCGGGTGACGTCCGTGGACCGGTAGGGCAGCAGCGACCAACGGCCCGCGGTGGTCGGTGAGGCAGCACGCGGCGGTCCGTCGCCGCGGCCCGGGCGCGACAGCCGGCCGCGCGGTGTGCGCTTGGCGACCGAGTGCGCGGTGCGGCCGCGGCCGAGGACCGCGCGCAACGGCGCGATGGTGTCGTTGGTGATCGCACCCGCCCAGACCAGGTCCCAGAGCGCGCCGGTGAGCGCGCGGTCATCACTGGAGTCAGTCCGCTCGGCGAGCGACCTGAAGAACAGCGCCCCCCCGCCCGACAGGGCTTCGAGCACGGCCTCGTGCAGCGGCGTCGTGGAGATCTCCGCCACCGGCGGCAGCAACAAGGGCGCGGAGTCGGCGAGCAGCAGCGTCATCCAGCCGTCGCCACCCGCGAGCGCGCCGAGCCCGGCCCAGATGACCTCGCCGGAGGCGCACAGCTCGTCGAGCATGGCGGGGGAGTAGCCCAGCACGCGTGACGGGAGGATGAGCTGCTCGAGAGCGGAGGCGGGTACGGCGGCACCTTGGAGCTGCTCGATGGCACGGGTCAACGCCTCGAAGCCGCGCCCGCTCGACGGCCCGACCCCTTGCCACACCGGCAGGAATCGGCCGAGCGCCTCGGCCGGGACCGGCTCGACCTCCTTGCGCAGCTTGGCCAGCGACCGGCGCCGCAGCATGCGCAGCACCTCGGCGTCGCACCACTCCAGCCCCTGGCCACCAGGACGCAGCTCGCCCTGCACGACGCGGCCCGTCGCGGCGAGCCTCTCCAGCACCCCGGTGACGACCGCCACCCCGAGCCCGTAGCGCGCCGCCAGCTCAGCCGCGTGGAACGGCCCGTGGGTGCGGGCGTAGCGCGCGGCGATGTCACCCAGCGGGTCCTTCACGGGCTCGAGGAACGCCTCGGGGATTCCGACGGGAAGTGCCGCGCCGAGCGCATCGCGGAGCCGGCCGGCGTCCTCGATCGCCGCCCAGCGTTCCTCGCCTCCGACGCGGACCCGGATCGCCCGCCGCGCGTCCTCGAGTTCGACCAGCCACTGCGGGGTGGCGCCCCGCTCGAGGGCTTCGCTCGTCGTGAGGTCACCGAGCATGCGCAGCAGGTCGGCAACTCCTTCGACGTCGCGCGCGCGGCGCTCCGGCGTGAGCCGCGACACCTCGAGCTCGACCTCGGCGACCGCGTCGGCGTCGAGCAGCTCGCGCAGCTCGGCCTGCCCGAGCAGCTCTGCCAGCAGCGACGTGTCCAGCTGCAACGCGGCAGCGCGCCGCTCGGCGAGCGGGGAGTCGCCTTCGTACATGAACGCGGCCATGTAGCCGAACAGCAGCGACCGCGCGAACGGTGACGGCTGCTGGGTCTCGACCTCGACGACGCGCACGGCGCGCGACTCGACGTCCTTCATCAGCTGAACCAACCCGGGGACGTCGTACACGTCCTGCAGGCACTCCCTCATCGTCTCCAGCACGATCGGGAACGAGCCGTAGGTCGACGCCACACTCAGCAGCTGCGCCGATCGCTGCCGCTGCTGCCAGAGCGGTGTCCGGCGGTTGGGGTTGCGCCGCGGCAGCAGCAGCGCCCGCGCCGCGCACTCGCGGAACCGGCTGGCGAACAAGGCCGATCCGCCGACCTCCGTCGTGACGACGGACTCGACGTCATCGGGTGCGAGTACGGCGACGTCGGGTGGCGGCGGCTCGTCGGTGTCCGGCAACCGCAGCACGATGCCGTCGTCGGCGTGCATCGCCTGCACGTCCATGTCGTAGCGCTCCCGCAGCCGTGCGGTGATGGCCAGTGCCCAGGGTGCGTGCACTGGCGCACCGAACGGTGAGTGGATGACGAGCCGCCAGTCGCCGAGCTCGTCACGGAAGCGCTCGACGAGGATCGTGCGGTCATCCGGCAGCTGACCGGTCGCCTCACGCTGGTCGTCGAGATAGGTCAACAGATTGGACGTCGCGAGCTCGTCGAGCCCAGTGCGCCGTACTCGCTCCGCCGCCTGCTCCGGCTTGAGCTTGGACAGCTCGCGCAGGAAGGCGCCGAGCGCACGACCTAGCTCCACCGGCCGGCCCAGCGCGTCGCCGTGCCAGAACGGCAGCTTGCCCGGCTGGCCAGGCGCGGGGGAGACGAGCACCCGGTCGTGGGTGATCTCCTCGATGCGCCAGCTTGTTGATCCAAGGGTGAAGATGTCGCCGGTGCGCGACTCGTAGACCATCTCCTCGTCGAGCTCGCCAACCCGCGACGCCTTCTCACCGACCAGGAACACTCCGAAGAGGCCGCGGTCCGGAATGGTGCCGCCGCTGGTCACCGCGAGCCGCTGCGCGCCGGGACGGCCGGTGATCGTGTTGTTGACGCGGTCCCACACGATGCGCGGGCGCAGCTCGGCGAACTCGTCGCTCGGGTAGCGACCGGCAAGCATGTCGAGCACGGCCTCAAGGGCGGATTGGGGGAGCCCGGAGAAGCTCGCCGTGCGGCGGATGAGGACGGCGAGCTCGTCGACGTCCCACTGGTCCAGCGCGACCATCGCCACGATCTGTTGGGCGAGGACGTCGAGCGGGTTGCGCGGGTAGCGCAGCGCCTCGATCTGGCCGGCCACCATGCGCTCGGCCACGACAGCGGTCTGCACGAGGTCGCCGCGGTACTTCGGGAAGATCGTGCCCCGGCTAATCGCACCGACCTGATGGCCGGCACGGCCGACGCGCTGCAGTCCGCTCGCCACCGACGGCGGTGACTCGACCTGGATGACGAGGTCGACGGCGCCCATGTCGATGCCGAGCTCGAGGCTGCTGGTCGCGACGACCGCGGGGAGGTCGCCCCGCTTGAGCGCCTCCTCGATCTGCGCCCGCTGCTCCTTGCTGACACTTCCGTGGTGCGCGCGCGCCAGCTCGTTCGGCGCGCCACGACTCGACCCGGCCTGCGCCATCAGCTGTGCAGGGGAGGAGTTGAGGTCAAGCTCGACGCCGTGCTCGCGTTCGTAGGCGATCTCGTTGAGTCGCCCGCAGAGCCGCTCCGCGAGTCGTCGCGAGTTGGCGAACACGATGGTCGAGCGATGCGCCTGGATGAGGTCGACGATCCGCTCTTCGACGGCAGGCCAGATGCTGGTGCGCTGACCTGTGCCAGCGGCCGATCCGGAGAACTCGCCGGTCTGCTCGCCGAGTGCGGACATGTCCTCGACGGGTACGACGACTGTCAGCTCGATCGTCTTGCTGGTCGGCGGTTGCACGATGGTGACCGGCTTGTCGCCGCCGAGGTAGCGGGCGACCTCCTCGACCGGTCGCACTGTCGCGGAGAGCCCGACGCGCTGCGCAGGCTTCTCCAGCAGTGCGTCGAGGCGCTCGAGGCTGATCGCGAGGTGCGCGCCGCGTTTGGTCGCGGCCACGGAGTGGACCTCGTCGACGATGACGGTCTCGACGCCGAGCAGTGCCTCGCGGGCCTGGCTCGTCAGCATGAGGAACAGCGACTCGGGCGTGGTGATGAGGATGTCGGGCGGCTTGGTCGCGATCCGTCGCCGCTCGTCAGCCGGAGTGTCACCGGTGCGCACCCCGACGGTGATGTCCGGGACCGGCTCGCCGAGCCGCTGCGCCGCCTGCCTGATGCCGGTCAGCGGGGCACGGAGGTTGCGCTCGACGTCGACGCCGAGGGCCTTCAGTGGGGAGATGTAGAGCACCCGACACCGGCGCTTGGGGTCGGCCGGGGGCGGCGTACTCGCAATCCGATCAAGACTGGACAGGAAGGCAGCCAGTGTCTTGCCGGAGCCGGTCGGCGCGACGACCAGCGCATGGGACCCGCTGGTGATCGCCGTCCACGCGCCGACCTGAGCGGGAGTCGGGTCGGCGAAGGCGCCGGTGAACCAGGCCCGGGTGGCGGGGGAGAACTGCTCGAGCGGGCTCACCCACCCATCCTGCTACGCGTGGCCGACACCGTCGCGCGCTGCTCCCCTGCAGCGGCTAGCGGCGGGACTGTCGCGAACGACGGGTTATCAACCTTTCAGCGCGCCCGAAAGGTTGATAACCCGTCGTTGATCATGGCGGCTAGGGGAGCAGGTACCAGTTCGTCACCAGGAGCGGGCAGCTGCTCTCGAGGGTGGCGGGCACGTCCAGGGTGCGGCCGTCCTTCAGCACCAGCTTGAGGTTGTTGAACACCGTGGGGTTCATGCCACCGTTGCAGCCGTTCTGCGCATCGAGTGTCACGTGGGCGGCCGCGCCGCGCGCCAGGACCGCGGGAGTGCGCCCGTCAGCGGGCACGCTGCCGTCGTGCCGCACCGTGTCCGGACCGCCATTGCCGCTGAAGGAGATGCCGGGGGAGTCGCTGAGCACGCAGGGCGCGGGGCCCAGGTTGCGCACGATCACGTCTGTGTAGAGGTGGCCGGCCGCGCCCTCAGTGGTCGCGGAGACCATCGCGATGTCGCCGGTGCGGCACTCGGGAACGACCGTCGGGGTCGGCTCCGGTGACGGAGTGGGTTGGACCGTCGGCTCGACCGTCGGCTCGACAGTCGGTGTCGGGACGCTCAGCACCGCCGAGGTGCTCGGCTTGGTGTCGTGCTGGTTCAGCGCGAAGGCGCCGCCGGCGCCGAGCAGCCCGACGACGGCCACCGTGGCCACCACGGCGAAGCGGCGCCGGCGACGGGTCGCGATGCCTGCGTGCACGGCGTCGACGTCGACCAGTGACGGGTCGGCCGCGAGTGCACCGGCACCAAGCGCTCGTCGTACGCGATCTTCTAGGCCGTCCATGTGACATCACCTTCGGTTGCTGAGGAGGCGCGGCCGCGGAGGGTGCTGAGCGCCTTGGAGGTCTGGGACTTCACGGTGCCGACCGCGACGCCGAGCACGGCGGCGGTCTGGGCTTCGGTCAGGTCTTCGTAGTAGCGAAGGACGAGTACGGCGCGCTGTCGTGGAGGCAGTGCGGCGAGCTGGGCCCAGAGCACCGCATCATGAGTCGTCGCGGCGTGGGCAGCCCGCTCGGGCAGGGCGGCCGACAGCCGCTCCCGGCGCAGCTTGCGCCACACCGAGGTGTGCCGGTGCACGATCGCCCGGCGCACATATCCCTCGGGGTCGTCCTGCCGTCGTACTCGCCCCCAGGCCATGCCCGTCTTCTCGAGCGCGTCCTGCACCAGGTCGGCAGCGAGGTGCGGGTCGCCGCACAAGGCCGTGGCGAAGCGCACCAGCGCCGGCGTCCGGGCGCGGGCGAATGAGTCGAACGCTGCTCGCGCGATCTCATCCATGGCCACCTGACGCACAAGCCTCGCAGAAGGTTGCCCAGGTTTCGCGAATCCTTCCGGTCATCCCCGTGATCAAGGAGTTGTGGACGGCCCGGGCGGTCCTGCTAAGCGTGAGCCGCGGCCGACGACCGACCGAAACTCCTTGATCACGACGGGAGGGGGCGGTGGGCGAGCGGCATCTATCCTGCGCGGGTGGACCTGCAGTTCAGCGGCGAGATCTTCGAGTGGCGCGGGCCGTCGCCGTACTTCTTCGTGTCCGTGCCGGACGAGGAGTGCGGCGCCATCGAGGCGGTGGCCAACGAGGTGACCTACGGCTGGGGCGTCATCCCCGTCTCGGCTCAGCTCGGCTCGACCCAGTGGACGACGTCGCTGTTCCCGAAGGAGGGGGGCTACCTGGTTCCGCTGAAGGACAAGGTGCGGGCCGCCGAGGGGCTCGAGCTCGGCGACGTCGTGAGCATGCGGTTGACGGTGGACGTCTAGATGCGGCTGACCGACTTCTGGGAGCGGATGGGGGCCTTCTTCGGGCCCGCGTACGCCGACTCCGTGGCCCGCGACCAGGTCATCGCCGAGCTGGACGGGCGGACCGTCTATCAGGCCATCGAGCAGGGCGTGGACACCAAGGACATCTGGCGGGCGGTCTGCAAGCGCTTCGAGGTTCCGGTGAGCAAGCGCTAGGGCTTGACAACACCGAACGGAAGGGCCATTGTCCGAACGGTGTTAGGCAACCAGAACGCCGATTGGCGCAGTGCGCGGAAGGCCACCGCGCTCGCCGCCATCGTGGACATGGCCTGGGAACTGGCGCGTGAGCACGGACTGGCCGGGCTCTCTCTGCGCGACCTGGCTCGCCGGCTCGGCATGGCCACCCCCTCGCTCTACTCCTACGTCGACTCCAAGCACGCGCTCTACGACGCGATGTTCGCCGACGGGTGGCAGGCCTTCATCGACTTCGAGCCCCAGCCGGCGGACCCCACGCTCGACCTGGCGACGGTGCTCAAGGTCGGCGCACACCGGTGGGTCCGCTTCTCGCTGGCCGACCCCGTCCGCCACCAGCTCCTGAACCATCGGACGATCCCCGGCTTCGAGCCGTCGCCCGACTCCTATGCAGTCGCGCAGGCTGCCTACCTGCAGCTGCGCGCGCCCATCGAGGCGGTCGCCGACTTCACCCAGGCGGACATGGACCTGCTCACCGGGACCGTCGACGGACTGATCACGCAGCAGCTGGCCAACGAGCCGGGCGGGAAGCGCTGGGTCGGCCAGATCGACGACTTGATGGACCTGCTGGTCCACCACTACGAGCACAGGCGCGCCACTCCGAGCCGCGCCACGCCAAGGAAGGGAAAGAAGCGATGACCATCGCACCCGCACGGCTGCACCACATCGCCCTGACCGTCAGCGACCTCGACACCAGCGTTCTCTGGTACGAGAAGGTCTTCGGCGTCAGCTATCGGATGGACGTGCCCCATGAGGGTGGCAACGCCAAGCTGCTGACCGACGACGCCTGGCAGCTCGGCTTCGCGCTGCACGTGCACGATGCCAGCGCCGGCGAGCTGTTCCTCGAGTCGCGGACCGGCCTGGACCACGTCGGGCTCGTGGTGCCGACCCGCGACGACCTCGTCGCTTGGCAGGACCACCTCGAGGGCCATGGCGTGCAGCGCATGGACGCCGCCGACAAGCCGTTGACGCAGTCGCCGATCTCCGACCAGCCCTACGGCGCGGTGCTGGTGTTCCGCGACCCCGACAACATCCAGCTCGAGCTGTTCTCACCCGCCGTCAGCCACTAGCCACCATCACCACAGAGGGGGACCACGATGCACATCACCAAGCCGGCGCCCGACGTACTCGCACTCAACGACGCCGCGGAAATCCCGGGCCTCGGCTTCCTGCCGGTCAACAGCTTCCTGGTGCACGCCGAGCAGCCGATGCTCATCGACACCGGGTTGCCCACCTCGCGCGAGGCGTTCCTCGAGCAGCTGTGGTCGGCGATCGATCCGTCGGACCTGCGCTGGATCTACCTGACGCACCCGGACCGGGACCACACCGGCAGTCTCGCCGAGGTGATGGCAGCCGCTCCGCAGGCGAAGCTCGTCACCACGTTCATGGGCTACGGGATCGTGGGGATCGACTTCCCGATCACTCCCGACCGCATCTACCTGCTGAACCCCGGGCAGTCGCTCGACCTCGGCGATCGCACACTGACCTGCTTCCGGCCACCGGTCTTCGACAGCCCTGCCACCACCGGTCTGCACGACGCGAGCACCGGAACCTGCTTCACGTCGGACTGCTTCGGAGCGCCGATGGCCACCGGTGACCTGATCGAGGACATCGCCGACCTCCCCGCCGACGACGTGCTGGCGGCGCAGCGGCTCTGGGTCACCGTCGACAGCCCATGGGTGGCGCACGTCGATCGGGCGCGCTTCCACGACACGTTGCAGCCGCTGCGCGCGTTCGACCCGACCACCGTGCTGTCGACTCACCTGCCGCCAGCCCGCGACGCGATGCCGCAGCTGCTCGACATGCTCGCCGGCTCGCCCGACGCCGACCCGTTCGTGGGGCCGGACCAGGCCGCCCTTGAGGCGATGCTCGCGGGGTTTGAACCAGCACATTGAGCCGGCGGGCGCGGTGAGTTAGGGGCGAGTACGACGTCTACCTGGCGTGGCCCCGCACGAGAGCTCAGCCGACCTCGCGGTCGTTGACGCGCTGGCCCGGCTCAAGCTGGTGGCGCGACGCGCAGGACTGAACGTGCGGGTGCACAGCCCGGGGAGGCTGCGCGAGCTGGCGCGCCTGGCGGGGCTGTCAGATGTGGTCGGCGAATCAGAGGTGTGCGGGCAGCCCGAAGCGGACGAAGAGCTTGGCCCCTGGGATGTCGGTCTCGATGAAGTGGTGGATGTGGCTGATCCGTCCGTCTGAGGTCTCGAGCGCGTGGATCGCCCAGGGCATGTGCCCACCCTCGGGGTCCGGCTTGTACTGCGCGATCGAGAGCATCCCGTTGACCTCGCAGGGCAGCATGCGAGAGTCCTCGCAGCCCGAGCCGAAGCCGAGATACCAGGTGCGCAGCTCGTCGACGCCGCGCAGCCACATGGCGAAGGGCGGCATCGACATGGACGCGTCCTCGTGCAGCAGCGACACCAGACCGTCGATGTCGTAGGCCTCGAAAGCCGCGACGTAACGGGACAGCAGCTCGCGGTCCTCCGGGGACACCGGTGCCGCGGTGGCCAGGTCGCGCTCGGCGAGCGTCGCGCGGGCTCGCTGCAGTGCGCTGTTCACCGACACCACCGTCGTGTCGAGCAGTTCGGCGACCTCGGCCGCCTGCCACGCGAGCACCTCGCGCAGGATCAACACGGCGCGCTGCCGCGGCGGCAGATGCTGAAGCGCGGCGACGAACGCGAGACGGATGCTGTCGGAGCGCTCCGTGAGCTCGGCCGGGTCGAGGGCGGCGTTGGGCACCGGCTCGAGCCAGGTCTCCTCAGGAAGGGTGTGGCTCGGCGGGAGGGATGCCGACCGCGGTTCCATCATGTCCATCGGGACCGCGCGTCGTTGCCGGGCACGCAGCGCGTCGAGGCAGACGTTGGTGGCGATCCGGTAGAGCCAGGACCGCAACGACGAGCGACCCTCGAAGCCGCCCATCGACTGCCACGCCTTGACCAGGGTCTCCTGGACCGCGTCGTCGGCGTCGAAGGTCGACCCGAGCATCCGGTAGCAGTAGCCGGTGAGCTCGGAGCGGTAGGGCTCCAGGTCGGCCATGCTGCTGTCATCGGAAGGCACAGCGTCAGCGACTGCGAGTCCGCTCATCCCACGACCTCCCCTTGTTGCCCCTTGCGCCGACGATAGGTCATCAGTGCATGGAGGCGAACTGCTCGACGCGGGTGCCCCTGAACACGCCGTACGCGATCCCTAGGGAGACCAGTGCCAACGCGCCGCCGATGCCGAACGCGAGGCGGTAGCCGTCCGTGAGGGCTGCAGCCTTCGCCAGGTGGTCACCGAGCAGGTGGTGAGTGTGCGAGGCGGCGACCGTCGCCAGGACGGCCAGACCGAGCGCGGCTCCAGCCTCGGCCGTCGTGTTGACCAGCCCGGAGGCGAGGCCGGCCTCGTCCTCCCCGACATCGGCCATGGCCAGTGTCATGAAGGCCGGGAAGCTCGGACCGGTGCCGAACCCGAAGAGAAGCATCGCCGGCAGCAGGTCCCGCACGTAGCTGCCCTGGACCGGGACCCGAGACAGCAGGACGAACGCGAGTGTGGTCAGAGCGAGCCC
>JAVEEJ010000041.1 GCA_030840515.1 Frankiaceae bacterium
CGGCTCGCTACCGACCAAGGGCAGGGCCTTCATCTCCGTCGCCAACCGTGACAAGCGGTCGATGGTGTTCCCGGTCAAGCGACTGGCGGACCTCGGCTTCGAGATCCTCGCCACCGAGGGAACTGCCGAGATCCTGCGGCGCAACGGGCTCGAGGCGTCCATCGTGCGCAAGCACTCGACGGGCCGCGGTCCGGACGGCGAGCCAACCGTCGTCGAGCGCATCCTCGCGGGGGAGATCGACCTCATCATCAACACGCCCTTCGGTGTTGGGCCACGACTCGACGGCTACGAGATCCGCACCGCGGCCGTGACGATGGGCGTGCCCTGCATCACCACCGTCCAGGGCCTGGCGGCGGTGGTCCAGGGCATCGAGGCGCTCATCCAGGGAGACGTCGGAGTGAAGTCCCTGCAGGAGTACGCCGCCGCCCTGAACGCCGGGCGCGCAGCGATGGGCGAGGTGCGCTGATGGGCGCGGTCCAGGTGCGCGGCGAGGTGCTCAAGGTCCAACGGGTGGGCGCCTACCACCAGCTGACGGTGGTCGCGCCAGGGATCGCCGACTCGGCCAAGCCAGGTCACTTCGTGGCCATCTCCGTCGGCGGCGACGACTCGGCGATGCTGCTGCGACGGGCGTTCAGCATCTACGCGACGAGTTCGACGGGCGTGTACGGCGGCACTGTCGAGATCGTCTTCGCCGTGCACGGGCGTGGCACCGCGTGGCTCGCCAAGCAGCGCCCGCACGACCCGCTTGACGTCGTCGGACCGTTGGGTACGCCGTTCAAGCTGCCCAAGGGACCGGCTCGCTGCCTGCTCGTCGGTGGTGGCTACGGCACTGCGCCGCTGTTCGGGCTGGCCTCCGCGCTCAAGGCGCGCGGCTGCCGGGTGGACTTCGTCATGGGCGCCGCGAGCCAGGACCGGCTGTTCGGCCAGCTCGAGGCCAAGCGGATCGCGACCTCGCTCGCGGTGACGACGGACGACGGCTCGTTGGGGGAGCGGGGCCGGGTCTCCGACGTCCTGCCGCAGATGATCGACCGCTGCGGCACCGAGGTTGTCTACGCGTGCGGGCCGATGGCGATGCTCGCCGCGGTCTCCGAGATCAGCGTGGCTCATGGGCTGCCGTGCCAGACCGCCGTCGAGGAGTCGATGGCCTGCGGCGTGGGGGTCTGCATGACGTGCGTGCTCCCGGTCCGGCAGAAGGACGGGACCAGCCGCCTGGTGCGTTCCTGCGTCGAGGGCCCGGTCTTCGAGGGGTCCACGGTGCGCTGGGCAGATGTCGGGACCCTTCCCGCAGACGTCGTCGGCGCTGCGGCGATGGGAGGTCACTGACAGATGACGCTGACGGTCCACGCCGCCCCGGCCAGCCGGGCCCGCCCCGACGTCGAGATGTCGGTCGACCTCGCCGGGATGGCACTGCCCAATCCGATCACCACCGCCTCCGGCTGCGCCGCGGCGGGGCGCGAGCTCGCCCAGTTCTTCGACGTCGCGTCCATCGGGGCGGTCGTCACCAAGTCGATCATGGTGGGACCGCGCTCGGGTCGTCCGACACCGCGCATGGCCGAGACGCCGAGCGGAATGCTCAACTCGATCGGGCTCCAGGGCCCGGGCATCGACGCCTTCCTCGAGCATGACCTGCCGTGGTTGGCGAGCCGCGGTGCGCGCGCTGTCGTCTCCATCGCCGGCGGCACCGTGGAGGATTACGCGAAGCTCGCCGCGAAGCTGCGCGGTGCGCCCGCACTGGCGGGCATCGAGGCCAACATCTCCTGCCCCAACGTCGAGGACCGCGGTCAGGTGTTCGCCTGCAACGCCAGCGCCGCGGCGACGGTCATCCAGGCCGTGCGGCGGGCCGCCCCGACCGGCGTACCGGTCTTCGCCAAGCTCTCGCCCGACGTCACCGACATCGTGGCGATCGCGCGTGCGGTGGTCGACGCCGGCGCCGACGGGCTCTCGATGATCAACACCTTGCTCGGGATGGTCATCGACACCACCACCATGCGACCTGTTTTGGGAGGCCTCACCGGCGGCCTATCCGGGCCTGCCATCCGCCCCGTCGCAGTGCGCTGCATCTGGCAGGTCCACCAGGCGCTGCCCGAGATCCCGATCATCGGCATGGGCGGGGTGCGCACCGGTCTCGACGCGCTCGAGCTCGCTCTCGCCGGGGCTTCGGCGATCAGCATCGGGACCGTGGTCTTCAACGACCCGACGGCCCCGCTGCGGATCCTGCACGAGCTCGAGGACGCGCTGGCCGCGCGCGGGATCGAGCGCTTCGTCGACGCTGTGGGGCTGGGCCACCGGGCGCCCGAGCCGCGGCCGCGTGCCTACCCGGATCCGCCCGGGTCCGACGCCGACACCGTCCAAGCCGACACCGTCCAGGCCGACACCGCCCAGGCCGGCACCCACCAGGCCGACATCGGCCGGCTCGACCCAGCAGCTGAGGAGTCCACGTGACCACGGCACGAGCCGCCCTGGACCGAGCGCCCGTCGCGGTCGCGCTCGACGCCCCCGACATCGAGCGGCTGGCGTCGTTCTACTCGGATCTGACCGGCGGGCAGGTGGTTCGGAAGGTTCCCGACTGGATCACCCTGCGGCTGCCCACCGGGCCGGAGATCGCCTTCCAGCTGGCCCCCGACCACGTTCCGCCGCGCTGGCCCGGGCAGGACTCGCCCCAGCAGTTCCACCTGGATCTGCTGGTCGACGGGCACGAGGCCGCCGCCGCGCGGGCGGTC
>JAVEEJ010000085.1 GCA_030840515.1 Frankiaceae bacterium
CCCACGATGGCCCACGTCGAGTCCCCGGACATGCCACTGCCGTGCAGCACGTCGATGCCCTGGAGGAACCAGACGGCGCCGGTCAGGACCAAGACGATGCCTACGAGTACGCCGAGAGTCTTCATCGCTGCAAGGTATCCGCTGCTCGCGCGGGGCCGGGCACGCCGCCCCTTCACCTCGGGGCCGCGCGGCGCCTTCTATCCTCGGGGCGCACCCCTTCGCTCCTGAGGAGAACTCGCGTGACCAAGATCGCCGTCATCGGCGCCGGCCTCATGGGCTCCGGCATCGCCCAGGTCTCGGCGCAGGCCGGCTACGACGTCGTGCTGCGTGACATCGGTGAGGACGCGATCGCGCGGGGTCTGGGTGGGATCAGGAAGTCCTACGACCGGTTCGTCCAGAAGGGCAGCCTCTCCGCCGACGATGCCGAGGCGGCGCTGGGCCGGATCAGCACCACGACCGACCTCGAGGAAGCCGCGACCGGTGCGGACATCGTCGTCGAGGCGGTCTTCGAGAAGCTCGAGGTCAAGCATGAGGTCTTCCGCGTCCTGGACAAGGTCTGCAAGGACGGCGCCGTACTCGCGACCAACACCTCCGCGCTCCCGGTCACGCAGATCGCTGCGGTCACAGGCCGCCCGGAGGCCGTGGTGGGCACGCACTTCTTCTCGCCGGTGCCGATGATGAAGCTCTGCGAGCTGGTCCGCGGCTACAAGACGAGCGACGAGACGCTGGCGAAGGCGCGCGAGTACGCCGAGTCGGTGGGCAAGACCTGCATCGTCGTCAACCGCGACGTGGCCGGCTTCGTCACGACGCGCCTGATCGTCGCGCTGTCGGTGGAGGCCGCGAAGCTCGTCGAGTCGGGCGTGGCAAGCGCAGAGGACGTCGACGTCGCCTGCCGGCTCGGCTTCGGCCACGCGATGGGGCCGCTGCAGACCATGGACCTGACGGGGGTCGACATCATGGTCAACGCCGCGAAGAACATCTACGACTCCACCCAGGACGAGAAGTTCGCCACGCCCGAGCTGCTGGCGCGGATGGTGACCGCTGGGGACCTCGGCAGGAAGAGCGGCAAGGGGTTCTACGAGTACGACGCCTAGCGGACGGCGCGCCTGCCCGGTATCTGCCTCGGAGACGCTTACCGTCGAGATTCAGGCGGGCACATCGGCGCATCCCGAACCGTTACCCACTCCAAGGCAACCGAGCGGGTGGCTCCGGCGTCTACGCCTGTAACGGCGGCACGGAGGTGAGTACATGAGTGGGTCGAGCGAGGTCGAGGTGAGCGTCGACCCGGAGTGCACCCAGATCTCCGTCCGTGGCCGGCTGGACGTCTCAACGGTGGCCGATGTGCGCGAGCTGCTGCACGCCGCGGTCGACCATGGCGTGGGTGACCTGCACTGCGACCTGACGGACCTCGAGCTCGTCGATGCCACCGGCCTGGGGCTGCTGCTGGGCACCCACCGCCGCGCGGGGCGCGTCGGACGTCGCCTGGTCCTGCACGCCGTACCCCCTCGGGTGCACCGCCTGCTGCTCGCGACCCGGCTGGACCGGGTGCTGACGCTCGATGCCGCGGAAGTCGCCTAGCCCGCGGGTTCGCTCATGGCGCTCGGGCGCTGATCAGGGACGATCGAGTTGAGCAGCAGGTCCGGGCCGACCCACTGCAGCAGCATCAGCGTGGCGTCGTCGCGGAGCTCGCTGACCTGGTAGTCCAGAACCGCGCGGACCAGTCGGCGCAGCAGTTCTTCGCCCTCGCGCCCGGAGGCTGACTCCCGTTCCAGCAGGTCACGCAGCCGTTCGAGGCCGAACTCCGCGCCGTCCGGCGTGCGCGCCTCGACCACGCCGTCGGTGTAGAGCAGCACCGTGTCGCCAGGCTCGAGCGAGTGGCGGCCCATCGCACCCGGGGGGTCACCGAGGCCGAAGGGGAGCGCGGGCTCGTAGTCGAGCTCGGCGACGACCTTGCGGTCGCGCAGCAGCAGCGGCGGCGGGTGGCCCGCGCATGACCACTCGAGCTCGCCCGTCGTGGTGGAGAGCCGGCCCACGATGCCGGTGGCGAAGGCCTCGCCGCGGTACTGACCGTCGATCGCGGCCTCGATCGCCGCATGGATGACGGGGATGCTCGCGTGCTCGCGTCGCGCGTGCCGGTAGGCCCCGATGGCCAGGCCCGTGAGCATGCTCGAGGCGACGCCGTGGCCCATGCCGTCGAGCACCGCGAAGTCCACGTCGTCACCGTTGATCGCGTAGTCGAAGCCGTCCCCACCGATGTCGTAGGCAGGTTCGAGTACGCCGGCGATGACGGCGCGCGAGGTCGAGGCCGACAGCGGCGGCATGAGACCCCACTGCATGGTGGCCGCCAGAGACATCGTGCGACCGCGACGACGCAGGTGGGCGACATCGCTGAACGGCGCCGTCGCGGCGAGCGTCATGCCGGCGAACACCCCCAGCATCTCGAGGTCGGCCAGGGTCTCGAGGTCGGCCTCAGGAACGGTGACCGCGAGTACGCCGGAGCGCCGGGTGCCTTCCAGCAACGGCACCCACACCCGGAACTCGCCATCTCGTTCGGCCACGACGGGCTGACGCTCGATGAAGGCCCGGCCGGCCATGGTCGTGGCGATGTCCTCATCGACAGGCACCATGGCGCCCTTGGCCACGGGGAGCGGGATGAGCCAACGGTGCCCGAAGTCCACCAAGTAGGCGACCGGGTCGCGCCCACGAAGGGGCACGAGAGCGACCTCGAGGGCGTCGTGCAGGTCGACGTCGACCGTCTCACTGAGCACGGCCAGGGCAGCCGAATAGGCCGGGGTGGACATTCCGCCTCCAACAGGGCCGTCGGGCTCCGGTGGCCACCGTACGTGGGACGCGCCGTGGGTGCAGCGCAATGGAGAAAGGCCGCCTCCTGACCAAACTGCGGCGATGACGAGAGGGCCTGACCTCTGAGCCTGTCAGACTCGCTGCGTGTTCCGACCCCGCTACGACCGAGATGGATTTCCCTTCACAGCGGATGACGAGAGCACCCTCACCCCCGCCGGCCAGCTCGAGGCTGAGCGGCGCTTCATCGCTGGTCTCTCCAGCGGGTCCCCGCGGGCCACCCGCGGGCTGATCGGGATGCTCCTCCTGGTCATCCTCTTCGGCGCCGGCTTCGGCGCCATCGCGCTCTACAGCGCGCTCTCGTCCGACGACAACCACGAGCCTGCGACCGACGCCCTGGGTCTGCTCCGGCCCCATGACCTCTCGGGGCAGTGGGCCGCACCCGGTGGGCAGGGCATGGACTTCGACGATGCCTGCCTAGGCCAGGTACAGGGACCCTACGAGGCGCAACCACCCACCGAGCACCGGTTCCTGACCCAGGTCAACCCCATGTCGGGACCGCTCTTCCTGGACGAGTACCTGGTACCGATGGACGAGAGTCGGGCGCACACCTTGCTCTCCCGATTCCGCAGCCACCCCGGCGGAGGCTGCGCGGACGGCTCGGGACTGCCCCAGCTCCCCGTTCGCCCCGTCGACCTGCCCGGACTGCCCGATGTCGTGGCGTCCCTGACCAGTCACGGCACCCTGCCGGGGCTGGTGGAGCGCACCGGACACCAGCTGCCGAAAGTCGGCGAGCGCTGGACGGTCTTCGCCGAGACCCAGCGAGGGCTCGTGCGGTTGAACATCCAAGGCGGCGACGTCACCTCCGTGACGGCGATCACCCGCGCGGCAATCGCCGCCGCGAACCGCTAGCCAGCCTCAGCTGACCGTGACGGTGCCGGTCATGCCGCTGCTCTGGTGGATCGAGCAGACGAAGGTGAAGACGCCGCTCTGGTTGAAGGTCACCGTGAAGCTCTGACCGGTCGACATCGTTCCGCTGTTCCAGGTCTTGGCTCCGTTGCCCGTGAACGTGTGGCTGCCGGCGTCCACGACCGCCTTGACCCGATCACCGACGTGGATCTGGAGGTCGGCGGGCGAGAAGGAGTAGTTCGTGGCGCGGGTGACGAACAGCGTGCTCGTGCTCGTGGGAGTGGGCGTCGGCTTTGGCGTGGGCTTCGGGGTGGGCGACCTGGTCGGCGTCGGCTTGGGGGACACGGTCTTCGAGGGCGTCGGGGACGGCGTGGGGGAGCGGGTCGGCTTGGCCGTGGTGACCACCACGTGAGGTGTCGGAGTCAGGTGCGGGGTGGGCGTCGCGGACGGCGTCGGAGGAGCCGTGGTGGGCTCGAGGGTGGGCTCGGCGAACGTCGGCGCCGCCGTTGGCTCCGTCACGCCGAGCGAGGATTTCCCGTCGTCGTTGAGCAGAGCGTTGCCCAGGACAATGCCGGCGACTACGGACACCCCTGCCACTCCGGACAGGATGATCCAGCGGCGATCCCCCGTATTCACGCCTACATGATGCGCCATCTGGCTGATCGGGGCTGGTGTTTCCCGCGCCGATGTCTAGAGCGTGCCGGGTGACTGGGAGTTCTTCGCGCCGGACGTGGCCGTTGCGCCGGTCCCGCCAGCGACCGCCACACGGCGCTCAGGGCGCCACGTAGGCGTCGCCGTACTCGTCCTCCTCGCCGTCCTGCTCGCGGTGACCGCGTCACGCCTGACATTCCCCAAGAGCTACGACAACCTCGTCGCGCACGAGGAGATCTCCGCATCGGCCGCCGGCTGGGCGCCGCTCTACACGAGTGGGTCGAAACCGTCGAGGTGGGACCCCTGCACCCCGATCCGCTACGTGGTCAACACGCAGTACGCGCCCCCGAGCGGCGTCAGCGACCTGAAGGGCGCGCTCCAACGCCTCCAGAAGGCATCGGGGCTGCGCTTCGTGTTCGAAGGCGAGACCAGCCTCCTGCCGGGAGACCATGGGTCGGCTGTCTCGCGGGCCGCTGACGGCTCGCTGCGCTGGGCGCCGGTCCTCATCGGATGGGAGCCCATGGGTGGAGCGGGCGGCGTCGAGGGACTGACGCTGCCGATCGCGGTCGCCGGTCCCGACGGGGGCTCGATCGTGACCGCTCGCGTCTCGATCAACTCCGACCTGCTGCTGCCACCGGGTTTCGGCCCTGGCGTGTCGGAGGGTCTGGTGATCCTGCACGAGCTCGGGCACGCGGTCGGCCTCGGTCACGTCGGCGACCCGACCCAGGTCATGTACCCGAGGGTGAAGGGCGGGTACGCCGACTTCGGGGCAGGCGACCGGGCCGGTCTCGCCGCGCTCGGCGCGCCCGCTGGATGCCACCGGGCGCCGCCCGCGCGCGAGCTGAGGCTCAACGTGGACGGCACAGGCTGAGACCCCTGGTTACCGGTCGGTAGGATTTCGCCGACCACCCGGAGGAGGCTCGCAGGAAATGAGTGGGCAGCGCCAGCCAGAGCGCGACAAGCCGTGGGTGATGCGGACCTACGCAGGGCACTCCTCGCCCGCCGAGTCCAATGCGCTCTACAAGGCCAACCTCGCCAAGGGCCAGACCGGCCTGTCCGTTGCCTTCGACCTGCCCACCCAGACCGGCTACGACCCCGACCACGAGCTCGCGCGGGGTGAGGTCGGCAAAGTCGGGGTCCCCATCAGCCACGTGGGCGACATGCGCGCGCTCTTCGACGGCATCCCGTTGTCGGAGATGAACACCTCGATGACGATCAACGCGACGGCGATGTGGCTGCTCGCGCTCTATCAGGTCGTGGCCGAGGAGCAGGGCGTCGACGTCGCCACCCTGCAGGGCACGACGCAGAACGACATCGTCAAGGAGTACCTCTCCCGCGGGACCTACGCGTTCCCGCCCGCGCCTTCGCTGCGGCTCATCACCGACCTCGTCGTCTACACGGTGACGACGATCCCGAAGTGGAACCCGATCAACATCTGCAGCTATCACCTGCAGGAGGCCGGTGCCACGCCGGTTCAGGAGATCGCCTACTCGATCTCCACCGCGATCGCCGTACTCGATGCCGTCCGCGACTCGGGCCAGGTGCCCGAGGACCG
The DNA here is from genome assembly GCA_030840515.1 of Frankiaceae bacterium. Taxonomy (GTDB): domain Bacteria; phylum Actinomycetota; class Actinomycetes; order JAVEEJ01; family JAVEEJ01; genus JAVEEJ01. Next base: position 5,915 of record JAVEEJ010000085.1, read on the forward strand.
CTTCGCCGAGGTCGTCGCGCGGATGTCTTTCTTCGTCAACGCGGGTGTGCGCTTCGTCGAGGAGATGTGCAAGATGCGCGCCTTCGGCCAGCTCTGGGACGAGCTGACCGCAGAGCGCTACGGCGTCACGGACGCGAAGCAGCGCCGGTTCCGCTACGGCGTGCAGGTCAACTCGCTCGGCCTCACCGAGGCGCAGCCTGAGAACAACGTCTACCGGATCCTGCTCGAGGCGCTCGGCGTTACGCTGTCGAAGGACGCGCGCTGCCGGGCGCTGCAGCTGCCTGCCTGGAACGAAGCGCTCGGGCTCCCGCGGCAGTGGGACCAGCAGTGGTCCCTGCGGTTGCAGCAGGTGCTGGCGTTGGAGACAG
>JAVEEJ010000169.1 GCA_030840515.1 Frankiaceae bacterium
ACCCTGCCGGTCGCCTCGTGCTCGACCACCAGCAACCCGGTGATGAGGAAGCCGCTCAGCACGAAGAAGAGGTCGACTCCGAGGAAGCCGCCCGGGAGCCAGGACACCCCGCCGTGGAAGAGCAGGACGGCGGTGACAGCCAGCGCCCGCAGGCCATCGAGGGCGGGGTTCCGTGCGCCGGCCTCGCCCTCCCCACTCACCTCGTCAGGGTAAAGCGCTTGACCGCGCGGTGGACCCGGACGGCACAGTTGCCCCATGACCGTCGAAAGCGATCCCTTCGCGCCCGAGACCTACGAGCGGTGGGGGCACACGAGCGAGTACGCCGAGTCGCAGCGCAGGGTCTCGTCCTACTCGCCCTCAGACTGGGAGCGGATCCACGCTGCCGCTGCCGACCTCGAAGCCCGGCTCGGTGCGGCGTGCGCCGCTGGCGTCGACCCGGCCTCCGAAGCGGCGATGGACCTGGTCGAGGAGCACCGGCAGGCGATCTGCGCGACCTACTACGAGTGCTCTCCGGTGATGCACCAGGCGCTGGGTGAGATGTACGTCGAGGACGAGCGGTTCGCGGCGCGCTACGAGGCGGCAGCGCCCGGCCTCACCGCCTGGCTGAGGGCCACCATCGCGGCCAACACCGCGCGGCAGTCACCCCGGTAGCCTCCCGGCTCGTGGCCTTCGCGATCGGTGTCGACATCGGCGGCACCAAGATCGCCGCCGGCCTCGTGGCCGAGGACGGGACGCTCCACGCCAACCTGCGAGAGCCCACGCCCGAGCAGCCGCTCGCGCTGCAGCAGGCCGTGGCCGACGTCGTCGGGAGCCTGGCCAGCCAGACGGACGTGGTGGCGGTCGGGATCGCGGTGGCGGGCTTCGTCTCCACGGATCGCTCGACCGTCGTGTCCGCACCCAACCTCGCGCTCGAGGACGTGGCGCTCGGCGCGTGGCTGCGTGAGCGACTCGGCCTCCCGGTATGGGTGGAGAACGACGCCAACGCGGCCGCCTGGGGGGAGCACCGGTTCGGCGCCGGGCGGGGCCGCGACCTGGTCTGCGTCACGGTCGGGACCGGCGTCGGCGGCGGGATCGTCGTCGACGGCCAGCTGGTGCGGGGGCACTGGGGCTTCGCCGCCGAGGTCGGGCACATCCCGCTGGTGCCGGACGGTCTGCCCTGCCCCTGTGGGTCGCGTGGTTGCTGGGAGCAGTACGGCAGCGGGACGGCACTGGTGCGCTACGCCAAGGAGCGCGCCGCCGCGGATCCCGAAGCGGCGCAGGCTCTGCTGGCCGGCGTCGGCGGCGACCCGGATCAGATCACCGGCGACCACGTGACGGCAGCGGCCCGCGCGGGGGACCGGGTCGCGCTGAGCTGCTTCGAGGAGGTCGGGGGCTGGGCCGGGCGCGGGCTGGCGGTGCTGGCTGCCGTCCTCGACCCCCCGATGTTCGTCCTCGGTGGTGGCGTCTCCGACGCAGGTCCGCTGCTGATCGAGCCGACGGCGCGGATGCTCGCAGGTCTGCACCCGACCGGGATGGGCGCCGCGCTTGGTGACGTGTGCGCCGCAGAGCTCGGCAACGAAGCGGGGCTGGTCGGGGCCGCTGACCTGGCGCGCCCATGACTCGGCTTGCCGTCGGCGTGGACATCGGCGGGACCAAGGTCGCCGCCGCGGTCGTGACAGACGACGGCACCGTCGTGGCCCGGGCCACCTCGCCCACGCCCACCCAGGAGCTCGGGTCGGGCGCGGTGGAGGATGCGCTGGTCGGGGTCATCACCGAGCTCGGTGCGGCGCACTCTGTGGAGGCCGTCGGCATCGGCGCGGCCGGCCTTGTCGCCGACGGGCGGGTGCTCTACTGCCCGCACCTGCCGCTGCGGGGTGAGCCGGTGGCGCAGCGCGTCTCACAACGGGTGGGGCTTCCCGTCGTACTCGACAACGACGCGAACGCTGCCGCCCTGGGCGAGGCGCGCTTCGGTGCGGCGCGCGAGGCGGCGGTGGCGGTGTGCGTCAACCTGGGCACCGGCATTGGCGGCGCCGTCCTGGCTCAGGGGCACCTGCTCCGCGGGGCCAACAGCCTGGCCGGGGAGTTCGGCCACATGACGATCAGCCCGGACGGGTTGCCCTGCGAGTGCGGACGCCGGGGGTGCTGGGAGCAGTACGCCAGCGGGCGTGCTCTGGAGCGGCTGGTCCCAGGGCAGCGCGGCGCTGAGATCACGGCGGCCGCCGGCTCCGGAGACGTTGCCGCGGTCTCCGGGCTGGCCGAGGTCGGGCGCTGGCTCGGGCTCGGCCTGGCCAACCTGGTGGCGGCGTACGACCCCGACCTCATCGTCGTCGGTGGCGGGGTCAGCGACGCCGACGTGCTGCTGCTCGACCCGGCCAGGGCGGCGCTGGCGCAGCAGCTGTTCGCCAGCGCGTGGCGGCCCCCGGTGCCCGTGGTCCGAGCCGTGCTCGGGGTGGACGCGGGAGTCGTCGGTGCCGCCGCGCTCGCGCTCGGCCTCGGCTAGCTGGGGTCAGGCGGTCTGCAGGACGGTGAACGCCTCGGCGAGGCGGCCCGTCTCCAGGCCCGCGCGCTCGGCGTTGAGCCCGAGCCACCCGCGCAGCCGCTCCTCGAGGTCGTCCATGTGCGCCGTCTGCGACTCGTGCGCCTTGAGCGCGGCGATCTTGCGCTCGAAGCGGTCGGTCACGTCGACGAAGTGGTTGGGGTTCTCATCGCCCGAGAGCCAGACCTCCGACACGGTCCACGCCTCGTGACCCTCTTCTGCCAGCTCGGGGAACGCGAAGGGGTTGCGGGCGTCGGGGTAGACCGCGCACATCGCCGCCTCGCCCACCGCCAAGTGATCGGGGTGGGACGTGGCGATGCGCACGAAGTTGCGCCGGGGGCTTTGGGTGAGCACGCGTTGCGGCCGCACCTCGCGGATCACCCGTGAGATGTCGCGGCGCAGCTCCTGGCTGACGACGACCGAGCCGTCCCGGTAGCCGAGGAAGCGCACCTCTTTGACGCCCACCTCGGCCGCGGCAGCGCGTTGCTCGGCCTGGCGGATGCCGGCGATCTCAGAGCGGGGGACGGCCGGGTCGAAGCCGCCCGCATCACCGTTGGTGGTGATGCAGTAGGTGACCTCGATGCCTGACTCGGTCCAGCCGAAGATCGTGCCGGCAGCGCCGAAGTCGACGTCGTCAGGGTGGGCCGTGACGACCAGGATCCGCTCGATGTCTGCGTCCGCAAGCATGCCTGCAGGCTAGTGCGCTCCTGCGACGAGAGTCCCGCAGCCCCAGCCCCAGCGGCTCGACGCCTTGACCAGGTCGACGTGCGGTGCGGCCCCGAGCCACGACGCCCGCACCGGAGCCACGACTGTGGGCAGCGTCTTACTCGGCGTCCCGCGGTCGACCCGCAGCACGTCGATGCCGCGCCCCACATCGGCGGTGTAGATGATCGAGTCGGTGATCCAGTAGCCGGCCCAGGTCATCGAGTTGGGGGCCATGTAGTAGCCAACCTGGCGGATCTTCTTCGGGTTGCTCACATCAAGCACCCGCAGGCCCTGCTCGTACCACGCGTCGGCGACCAGGCCCTTGCGCTCGTTGAACCAGTGGGAGGAGCACATCGCGCTGACCGGAGCCTTGATCCCGCCGACGTCCTTGGCGGCGGACAGCTCCGTGCGCCACTGGTTGAGCAGCGTGAAGGTCTTGCCCTTGCTGTGGTCGCGCACGTCCCAGGTCTGGAACTTGCCCTGGCCCTTGCACGCCTCGCCGGGGTACTTCGTGTCGGTGTAATCCTCCTCGGTCGTGAGGAGCAGCTCGCCCTTGCGGAGCGGCGCACCAGCTGTGCGCGAGGTCCGCGGCGCGTAGGACTTGGCGTCGGGGTGCTTGGAGTTGTGGATGATGAAGTCGTTGACGCTCGGGTCGATGCCCTTGGCGCCGCTCGTCGCGAGCAGCCGCGGCTTGAGTGGGTTGGTCGCGTCGTACACGGCGGCGCCGCCCGACCCCGTCACCCAGACCCGGCCGGCGGCGTCGACGTCGGCGTCGTGGACGGCACCGGTGCGGGCCTTGCCCTTCGTTCCGAAGCCGGCGCTTCCAGCCGAGGCCGGGCTGGTGAACTTGCCGGCCAGCTTGGGCGCGGAGGGCTCACGCAGGTCTGCCACGTAGACGTCGTACCCGCCGGTCAGCCACACCCACTTGCACCCCTGGTGGATGCAGTTGGCGATGTGGCCCGGCCCGCGGTCCTGGTTCTGCGGGTCGCTGATGTTGAGCGTGGACAGCAGCGTCAGCTGGGGCTTGCTCACGTCGATGATGTAGACGAGGCCGCCGGTGCTGCCCTTCTCGCGGTCGTTGCTGATGATCGCGATCTTGCCGTCGGTCTGGACGTCCTCGTTCTCGAAGTGCGGCAGCGGCAGCACCGACTCGAGCTTGGGGTTGGCCGGGTCGCTGATGTCCAGCGACGTCACGCCGTCCCAGCCGCTGGCGATGGCCCGCTTGCCCCCGGGCATGACCTGCAGCCCCGCGTAGGTGCCGGGGAAGGTGGTCAGCAGCGAGACGTTGCCGCTCGCGAGCGTGCTGCCCTCAGCGGTCGAGAGCGTCGTCCCGAGGCGCGCGGCGGCGTCCTTGGCGAGGCTCAGGGCACGCGTGTCGGGGGTCGACGCCCCGGCGGACAGCGGGGCGGCCAGCGCGGTCGCGGCGATCAGGGGCATCCAGCGGCGCAGCTTCATGGTCGTTGACTTCGACCTAACACGGCAGGCTCCTGCCGGGGCGCAGGAAGCCGCCGCCCGGCGTCGAACTCCAGAACAAGCTCATCTGTGCACCCACGCCTGGAGGACCCGTGCGCCGCGCCGCTCTCATCTCGCTCTCCGTGACCGTGGTCGCGGCTGTGGCCGCGGCGCCGTTCGCGATCGCCGGCACGCCGAAGGCCGCCTACGCGGCCACGATCCTGCCCAAGGCGGGCGGCGAGCCCAACGTCACCATCAGCCCGAGCGGCCGCACCGTGCTCGCGGACGGCCTCGGCGGCGGCAACGGGCCGGCCGACCTCTACCGCTCGACGGACTTCGGCAAGCACTTCACCCGGACCGCGATCAAGGTGCCCAACGTCGGGGGCGGCGACTGGGACATGCACTTCATCAACGAGAAGACGGTCATCGGCGTCGACCTCGACCTGACCGCGGGCCTGTACGTCGACGTGTCGAAGGACGCGGGGCTGACCTGGACCCAGTCCAAGATCCAGAGCGACGTCTACGACCGCCCGTGGGTCGCCGGCAAGGGCAAGGACGTGTACGTCGTCGCGAAGGGCTTCGACGGCATCCCCTACCTCTACATCTCCCACGACACCGGCGCGACGTTCGGCACCACCCCGGTCCCGCTCTACGGCACGGGCGTGGTCCCCGCTGAGGCGGGCGGCACCTCGCCCAACCCGGCCGAGGCATTCGTCACCAACCAGGACGCCTACGTCGACAACCTGACCGTGGACCCGAAGACCGGCGACGTCTTCGTGCTCTACGGCATCGACCCCCCGTCGACGTACTCGCCCACCAAGCCGCTGGGCGTGCCGGCGCGGGTCTACGTCGCCCACCTCGAGGGCACCGAGGGCGCGACCCCGACCATGGTGAGCCACCCGGTCTACCTCGGCGGCTCCGGTGACGCGTTCTACGCCGGGTTCAACTGGATGGCGCTCGACCAGGCGCACACGCTCTACGTCACCGCGAACGGGCTGCACAACGGCCACCAGTCGGCGTGGCTGAGCTACAGCAAGGACCACGGCAAGACCTGGTCCAAGCTCGTCGACGTCGGCACGCCGGGCAAGGCCAGCGTCTACGCCGCGATCGCCGGCGGGGCCAAGGGCACGCTCGCGATGAACTACTACGAGGGCACCGGCACCGACCCCAACGTCGCGCAGAACTGGTACGCGACGATGGTGAACATCACGGCTGCCGACACCGCCAAGCCGAAGGTGACCCGCACCCGCGTGCTCGCCAAGCCCGTGCACACCAAGGACATCTGCCTCGACGGCATCCTCTGCGGCATCCCCGGCTTCGGTGACAACCGGGACCTGCTCGACTACATCGACGTGGCGATCGCGCCGGACGGGTCGGCCATCGCGGTGTTCGCCTCTGACGGCCCGGCCTCGGCCGACGCGTCGTCGGGGACGTCGACGATCGTGGTGCGCCAGACCGCAGGGCCCAAGCACGGCAAGGGCGTCGACGGCACCTGAGGCTTGTCCGGGTTCGCCCGGGTCTGGCACTGTTCGGCGGCCAGCACTGTTCGGCTGGCAGCACTGGTCAATGCGTTGCCCACCCGGAGGAGTCCTCGCTGTGAGTCGTCGTACCCGTGCCCTGATCGTCGCCGCTGTGGTCAGCGCGCCCGTCTTCTTCGTCGCTGCCCCGGCGGCGAACGCCACCTGCATCCCGGGCCACGTCACGCTCTACCCGAAGCCTGACGTCCAGCTCCCCAAGTGCGACACCCCGCCGCGCTAGTCGGACAGCGCTGAGCTGACCTCGACGTCAGTGCCCCCACGTAGGGTTGGGGCACCGATGGACACGCTCTTCGAAGGCCCCGACGCACCGCTTGACGAGTCCCCGCCGGACGTCCGGCCGACTCGCCTCGCGGTCGACCCGGCGACCCTCCTGGAGGGCCTGAACCCGCAGCAGCGCGAGGCCGTGCTGCACGTCGGCTCGCCGCTACTCGTGGTCGCGGGGGCGGGCTCGGGCAAGACCCGGGTGCTGGCGCACCGGATCGGCTACCTGATCGGCGAGCGCAAGGTCGCACCCGGCGCCATTCTCGCCATCACCTTCACCAACAAGGCCGCCGCCGAGATGCGCGAGCGGGTCGGCGCGTTGGTCGGTCCGCGGGCGCGCACGATGTGGGTCTCGACCTTCCACTCGTCCTGCGTGCGGATCCTGCGCGCGGAGGGCAAGCGCTTCGGGCTCTCCTCGACCTTCTCGATCTACGACGCCGCGGACTCGCAGCGGCTGATGGGGCTGGTGCTCCGCGACCTCGACCTCGATGTGAAGCGGTTCCCGCCGCGGTCGGTCGTGGCGCAGGTGAGCAACCTCAAGAACGAGCTGGTCGACCACGAGACGGCGGCCCGGCAGGCCGGGACCTTCATGGAGCAGACGGTCGCCGAGGCGTACGGCGAGTACCAGCGCCGGTTGCGGCAGGCGAACGCCGTGGACTTCGACGACCTGATCATGACGACGGTCAACCTGCTGCAGGCGTTTCCCGACGTGGCGGAGCACTACCGGCGGCGGTTCCGCCATGTCCTGGTGGACGAGTACCAGGACACCAACCACGCGCAGTACGTGCTGGTGCGCGAGCTGGTCGGCGGGAGTGTGAGTACGGCGGAGCGGCGGACCGCGGACGGCGACCTGGTGCGCGCTGCGTCGGGACCGGTGGTGCCGCCGGCTGAGCTGTGCGTCGTGGGCGATGCCGACCAGGCGATCTACGCGTTTCGCGGTGCGACGATCCGCAACATCCTCGAGTTCGAGCGCGACTACCCCAACGCGCGCACCATCCTGCTCGAGCAGAACTACCGATCCACCCAGACCATCTTGTCGGCGGCCAACGCGGTCATCACCCGCAACACCGAGCGCAAGCCGAAGGACCTGTGGTCAGAGGCAGGAGCAGGCGACCCGATCATCGGCTACGTCGGCGACAACGAG
>JAVEEJ010000268.1 GCA_030840515.1 Frankiaceae bacterium
CCCGAGTCGGTCACCGCGGTGTCGATCGCGTCCGTGTAGGAGCCGAACAGCGCCGTCGCGGCCAGCACTGCCGTCGCGATCGCGATGCCCTTGGTGACGGCCTTCGTCGTGTTGCCGACCGCGTCGAGCTCGGTGAGGATCTTGGCGCCCTCACCGTGGACGTCGCCCGACATCTCGGCGATGCCCTGGGCGTTGTCCGAGACCGGGCCGAAGGTGTCCATCGCGACGATGACGCCGACGGTGGTGAGCAGACCGGTGCCGGCCACCGCGATGAGGAACAGCGACATGATCACCGATCCGCCGCCGAGCAGGAAGACGCCGAAGACGGCAGCTCCGATGATGACCGCGGTGTAGACGGCGGACTCCATGCCGATCGCGATGCCGGACAGGATCACCGTCGCGGGACCGGTGAGCGCGGTCTTGCCGATGTCCTGCACGGGACGCTTGTCCGTGCCGGTGAAGTAACCCGTGAGCGACAGGATGATCCCGGCGAGCACGATGCCGATGATCACGGCGACGGTCGCGAGCAGTCGCGGGTCCTTGCCGCCGACGTCGGCCACGACACCGCCAGGCACGTTCGCCAGCTCCGAGACCTTGCTCGGCAGGTAGACGTAGGCGGTGATCGCGCTGACGACAGCCGAGACGGCGGCGCTGATGTAGAACGCGCGGTTGATCGCCTTGAGGCCGTTCTCGCCGCCGCGCGGCTTGGTGATGTAGACGCCGAGCACGGCGGTCAGCGCGCCGATGGCGGGCACGAGCAGCGGGAAGACGAGGCCCTCGTTGCCGAAGGCGGCCTTGCCGAGGATCAGGGCCGCGACGAGGGTCACGGCGTAGGACTCGAACAGGTCAGCTGCCATACCGGCGCAGTCGCCGACGTTGTCCCCGACGTTGTCGGCGATCGTCGCGGCGTTGCGCGGGTCGTCCTCGGGGATGCCCTGCTCGACCTTGCCGACCAGGTCCGCTCCGACGTCGGCGGCTTTGGTGAAGATGCCACCGCCGACACGCATGAACATCGCGAGCAGCGCGGCGCCGAAGCCGAAGCCCTCGAGCACCTTGGGAGCATCGCCCTTGTAGATGAGCACGACGGTCGCGGCGCCGAGCAGGCCGAGGCCTACGGTCGCCATGCCGACGGTGCCGCCGGTGCGGAACGCGATGCGCATCGCCGGGTCACGCCCGGCGTCGTTGGCGGCGGCGGCCATGCGGACGTTGGCCTTCACGGCCAGCGACATGCCGAGGTAGCCGATGGACGCGCTGAACAGCGCACCCACGACGAAGAAGATGGACCGCCCGACGCGGATGTGCGCGTCTCCGGGCAGCAGGAAGAGCAGGAAGAAGACGAGTACGACGAACCCAGCCAGCGTGCGGAACTGCCGGTTGAGGTAGGCCGACGCGCCCTCCTGCACAGCCTTCGCGATGCTCTGCATCTTGGCGGTGCCCTCACCTGCGGCGAGCACCTCGCGGCGGAAGACGCTCGCCATGGCGAGCGAGAGCACGGCGATGACGGCCACGACCACGACGTAGGTCGTGTTGTTGCCGCTCAGGGTGACCGAGTTGCTGTCAGCAGCTGCGGCGGCGATTGTGAGCCCGGGCAAGACTTCCTCCTGCGAGAGACGGGACCGCGCTCGTCATCGCGCGCACTGGCGCGCGTGACGGTGCGACGGGTGGAGCGATGCTGCGCCCTGGCCACGAGGCCCGGCGCGTCGGCGGCGGAGTCTAACGAGGGCAAGCGGATCGGCCCTAATCGGGCAGGCCCACCCTTTCGAGCGAGGCGATCGGGACAGCGGGCGAGGCAGGCCTCAGCTCGCGAGCCCCGTGGCCGGTGCCTTCCAGCGGAGGGTGACCGTGGTGCCGGTCGTGGTGCGCTCGACCTCCGCGTCGTCCACCAGGCTCGTGACGACGGCGAGGCCGAATCCGCTGGGGAGCGGGCCCGGCTCGCTGTCCGGCGAGACCAGGTCCATGGGGTCGATGCTGGACAGGCCGCCGGCCAGCTCGTCGCCTGAGTCGCCGACGCGGTCGATCACGACGACGGTGAACTCGTCGGGCTCGTCGGTGAGGCACACCTCGACGGGGGTGTCGGGGGCGTAGCGGGCGTGCAGCGCCACCGCCCTGGAGCACGCTTCACCCACGGCGAGTCGCACCTCGTCGAGCAGCGCGTCCTCGACACCTGCACGCCGCGCCACGGCCGTGGCGACGAGCCGTGCGGTGCGAACGTGTGCAGCGAGTGGGCTGAAGGTGAGCTCGACCGTGGGCATCGTCAGTCGGTCGCGGTGAGCGCCTCGTCGACAGAGGCGTGGATGGGGAAGACCTTGGTCAGACCGGTGATCCGGAAGATCTTGAGGATCCGCTCCTGGGTGCAGACGAGGCGCAGTGACCCGTCGTGCGCGCGGACCCGCTTGAGTCCGCCCACGAGTACGCCGAGCCCGGTGGAGTCGAGGAAGTCGACGCTCTCCATGTCCACCACGAGCTGGTATCGACCGTTGGAGACCAGCTCGATGAGCTGCTCGCGCAGCTTGGGCGCGGTGTAGACGTCGATCTCGCCGCCAACCTCGACGACGGTGATGTCGCCCTCGTCCTTCGTCGCCAGCGACAAGTCCACTGCGGTCCTCCCCATCTCGGTCAGCACGGCCACGCCGCAACTGAGGGCATCACGGAACGGCGACCATGCCGCCAGCGGCTCTCTGCCCAGCGCTGGCTGATCTAACCACGCAGGTCAGCCGTGGGGGAGAGCCGAGATCTGGTGCGCGAGGATGGATGTCTGATGACGCGTGCTTCCGCCCTAGAACGGCTACTTGCCGGCCCGGGCCGCAGCGAGCGGGTCACGCATGTGGAGCGCATCCCCCGGCGCACGGCCACCGAAGGCGACTGGCCCAGCTGGGTGTGGCCGCTGCTGGTGGACCGCTGGCGCGGGCAAGGTGTCGCACAGCCCTGGTCGCACCAGGTGGCGGTGGCCGAGCTCGCCCACGCCGGACGCCACGTCGTGGTGTCCACGGGCACGGCCTCGGGGAAGTCGATCGGCTACCTCATGCCGGTGCTGTCGGCTATCCACGAGGGCGCGGCGCATCCGAGCGGCCGGGGTGCCACGGCGCTCTACCTCTCACCCACCAAGGCGTTGGCCACCGACCAGCTGCGAGCCCTGCGCGAGCTCGCGCTGACCGACGTACGCGCTGCCACCTACGACGGAGACACACCCCGCGAGGAACGCGACTGGGTGCGCGCCCACGCCAACCACGTGCTGACCAATCCCGACATGCTGCACCGCTCGGTGCTTCCGCGGCACACCGAGTGGGCGCCCTTCCTGCGGCGCTTGCGCTACGTCGTCGTCGACGAGTGCCACATCTATCGCGGCGTCTTCGGCTCGCACGTGGCACAGGTGCTGCGACGGCTTCGTCGCCTGTGCGCCAAGTACGGCTCGGAGCCGGTGTTCGTCCTGGCCTCGGCGACGGTCTCGGACCCGGCCGCCTCGGGGGCGCGGCTCATCGGCGCACCCGTCGAGGCGGTCACCAGCGACGGCTCACCGCACGGCTCGCTCGCGTTCGCCTTGTGGGAGCCGCCGCTGACCGATGCCACCGGCGAGCAGGGCGCACCCGTGCGCCGCTCGGTGACGGCCGAGACCGCGGACCTGCTCACCGACCTTGTGGTGGACGGGGTGCGCACCGTCGCCTTCGTGCGCTCGCGGCGCGGGGCCGAGGCAGTCGCGCTCACCGCCCGCCGCTCGCTGGACGAGGTGGCTCCCGAGCTGAGCCATCGGGTGGCGGCCTACCGGGCGGGCTACCTGCCGGAGGAGCGCCGCGAGCTGGAGGCCGCACTGCAGTCCGGTGAGCTGCTGGGCGTGGCGAGCACCAACGCGCTCGAGCTCGGCGTGGATGTCAGCGGTCTCGACGGCGTCATCATCGCGGGGTGGCCGGGCACCCGGGCCTCCCTGTGGCAACAGGCCGGCCGCGCCGGTCGGGCCGGGCAGGAGGCACTCGCCGTACTCGTGGCCAGAGACGACCCGCTGGACACCTTCCTCGTCCACCACCCCGAGGCACTGTTCGGCAAGCCGGTCGAAGCGACGGTGCTCGACCCCGACAACCCCTACGTCCTCGAGCCGCACCTGTGCGCCGCCGCCCAGGAGATGCCGCTCAAAGACCCTGAGGACCTGGAGCTCTTCGGGCCCACCACGGCGGGGCTGCTGCCGGATCTGGTGCGACGCGGCCTACTGCGGCACCGGCCGGCGGGATGGTTCTGGACCCGTCGCGAGCGGGCGAGCGACCTCGCCGACATCCGGGGCGTCGGCGGCCCACCGGTGCGCATCGTGGAGGGAACGACCGGCCGCCTGCTCGGCACGGTGGACTCAGCGGCGGCGCACAGCAGCGCGCACGCCGGCGCGGTCTACCTGCACCAGGGCGAGAGCTACGTCGTCGAGTCACTCGACCTCGAGGACTCGGTGGCGATCGTCGAGGCCGCCGACCCCGACTGGACGACGACCGCACGCGACCTGACCGACATCACGATCGTGGAGGAGCTGCGGGGCGTGGACTGGGGCCCGGTGCGCATGTCGTTCGGGACGGTCGACGTGACCCGCCAGGTGGTCTCGTTCCTGCGCAAGCGCATCCTCACCGGCGAGATCCTCGGCGAGGAGCCGCTCGACCTGCCGCCACGCGACCTGCGCACCCGGGCCGTGTGGTGGACCGTCGACGAGCGCACCCTCGCGGATGCCCGGGTCGAGCCGGCCGACGTCCCCGGCGCCGCGCACGCCGCCGAGCACGCCTCGATCGGACTGCTCCCCCTGTTCGCGACCTGCGACCGCTGGGACATCGGCGGGGTCTCGACGGCCCTGCACGAGGACACCGGACGATGCACGGTGTTCGTGTACGACGGGCACCCCGGTGGCGCGGGCTTCGCGGAGCGCGGCTACGCCACGGCAGCAGCCTGGCTGACCGCGACTCGGGACGCGGTGGAGGCCTGCGAGTGCGCGGCCGGGTGCCCTTCCTGCGTGCAGTCGCCGAAGTGCGGCAACGGCAACGACCCGCTCGACAAGGCCGCGGCAGTGCGCCTGCTGGATGCCGTCCTGTGCGGCGCGCCGGGTGTCGCAGCAGTCAGCGCGGGGTAGCGAGCAGGCAGAGTCCCCGTCACCGACGGGCCGTACTGCGGAGGCACCACATGGCGCTGCTCGGACTGCTCCTCGTTCTCGCCAGCGGCGCGCTGGCAGCCGGAATCCTGCTGGCGAACACCGCCGACACCTCGACCCAGGTCGCCTGGTTCGACCAGATGACGCGCGACACGACACTCGCCGTGGTGTTCGGGCTGGGAGCCGCTGCGGGTGTCGGGCTCATGCTCGGCCTGTGGATGCTCGCCGCCGGCACCAAGCGCAGCCGCCGCCGCCGGGTCGAGGGCAAGCGCCTCGCCGCCGAGCGCAACGAGGAGGCGGCTGCGCTTCAGGAGCGCAACGCTGAGCTCGAGACGAAGCTCTCCAGGACCCGGTCCGCGGCAGAGCGGCGCGACGAGCTCAACAGCGGGACGACGGCGAGCGAGTACGACGCCTACCCCGAGGAGACGACCACAGACGAGTCGAGCACGGTGGGTGGGCGGCACCGCCGCCGCTGAGCTGCTTCCAACTGAGCTAGAGCTGCTTTGAGTCAGCTGACTTGACTGCGGGCTCGCTGGTCTACCCGCAGGCTGCCTGATGTGGACCTGCGCCGTCGCCTACTCGTAGGAGGCGGAGCGGGTCCACAGGCGCATGTGGGTGCCGATGAGGACGAGCACCAGCGCGCCGGCGAGCGACTTCCAGAGCCGGTCGGTGTCGGTGAACGCCGTCAGGCTCGTGACGAGCCGCGTCGACAGGGTCTTGTCGCGGACCTTCTCGGCGCTGACCTGGTCCTGGTAGCCGAGGGTCGGGTCGTAGGTGCCCTCGGGGATGGCGACCTTGGGGTTGGGGTTGTCGTTGGACAGGTGCGGCAGTGTGATCCCGCCGCCGCTGGTGGAGAACTTCAGGCCGAGTCCGGGCGAGCCGGAGAAGCCGCCCTTGTAGCCGCCGTGTCCAGCCGTCCCACCGCTGCCGGTCGTGTCACCGGAGCTGACGACACCGCCGCCCCCGCCGGAGGTCCCGCCGCCGGAACCAGCCCCGGAACCCGTTCCGGAGCCGCCGCCCGTTGAGCCGCTGCCACCGGAGGACGAGCCGCCGTCCGTGGCGGTGCCGCCACCTGCGCCGCCGCCGGTGTCACCGCCGCCGCTTGACGGGCTGGGCGGGGCCGGGAGGGTGACCGAGGTCTTGGCGGAGGCGGGTGAGGCGACCTGGTCGCCGGCCCCGTCGCTGCGCCAGGACCTCAGCGAGAAGTCCTTCTTGCCGCCCGGGTCATCAGCCGCGAACGTCACCACGACGTCGCACTTCGACGCGCTGCAGACGTTGCTGTCGCCGGCGTTGAAGCTGGTGAGGACTGCGCCCGAGCCATCCAGCAGGTCGTAGGAGAGCAGGTCGGACTCCGCGCCGGGAGCCCAGCTGATCTCCACGTCGCGCGTGCCGTGAAGCGCAGAGTCCACGCCCCCTGGAGCGGCCGGGGGGACCTTGAGCACGACGGTTTCGGTGGTCGTGGCCTCGGAGTACTGCGTGCACTTGGGCTGGAGCGCGCCGCCGCAGCCCGAGGACTGCGTGTAGGCCGCGTTGACCGCGGTGATCGTGTAGCTGCCGTTGGCGAGGGGACCCGACCAGCCACATCCGCCGGCCTGCGGGTCGATGGTGCAGCTGAGGGTCTTCGCCGTCGAGCTGCTGGCCGCGGTGTTGACGCTGCTCCCCCGCGAGAGGGTGAGGCTGCCGCCCTTGGGCGAGGTGATGTTGGCCGAGATCTGCGCCTCGGTGCGGCTCGTGACGGCGCTCGGCGCCGTGACGGAGGGGCCGGACTGCGAGGCCGCGAGAGCGGGCGCCGTCATGCCGAAGACCAGGGCGCCGGTTCCCCCGGCGACCATCAGCGCTGCGCGCAGACGTCCGCGGCTCATGGAGCACTCTTCGGCTTGCGCTCGCCAGCCTTGAGCGGCGGGTCGGTGTGCGTCATCCACAGCCGCAGCACCAGTCGCTGCCGGGCGCTGCCCTTGGGGTGGCACGTGGTGAGCGTGAGCCAGTGCCCCGCGCCGGCCTGGCTGACCACGGACACATCGGTCGGCAGGACGGGGTGCGGGTTCGCCTTGCCGTCGAAGGACGGCTGCACCGTGTAGGTGTAGGTGGCGAACGGAGTGACGAGGTAGGCGACGTCGCCCGCCTTCATCGTCTCGAGCTTGTTGAAGGGCCGGCCGTAGGTGGTGCGGTGCCCGGCGATGCCGACGTTGCCGCTCTCCCCGGGGAGGGGTGTGCCGCGGTAGTGCCCGGCGCCGGCCTTCAGCGCCGCGGGGGTGGTGCCCTCCACGACCAGCACATCCACGCCGAGCTTGGGGATGATCAGGCGGGTGAGGCCCTCGCCGACCTTGATCTCCCGGAGCTTGTAGCGCTCGGCGTACCCGGGGTCCTGGAAGGCGGTGGTCAGGCGGTGCTGGCGCTGCCGGGCGACGAGGTCGGTGACGGCCGGGTAGGCGAACAGGGCGACGCCGGCGAGGGTGAGCAGGACGGAGAGCGCGGACATCACCCGGCGGCCGCCGGGGCGCCTGAGCGCAGCACCGAGCAGCGAGCCGACGCCCTTGGGGTCGGTGCCGACCGGCTCCGGGGCGAAAGTCGCCTGCATCCGTGGTGCTCCGTCCTTCTGACACTGCGTCCACTAGCTCTGCCGGTGTCGGCGGAGAGGGGTGCTAGGTGGACGATCGGCGCAACGACTCCCCCGGCTTGAGGTTACGCCTGAAACTCCATTCGTCCGGTGACGTCCCGATATCCCCCCGCCCCGTGCCGGGTAGGACGTGCCGAGCCGGGCGGAGGTTCCCTCCCGGCTCGGGCGCCGGCCCGGACCGTCAGGCCCCCGCCCAGCAGTCGTGGCAGCCGCGCGCGCCGGGTGACCACGACCAGGACCGACTCCTGCTGCTCGGTGCAGGACTCGACCCGCACCCCGTTCGCCGCTGCCACCTGGCGGGCCGCCCGACAGGGCTCACCGGCTGGACCCCTACCAAGGCGGTCCGCCGCCGCGAGGGCGGCGAGGTCCGCGGCGCTCTGGGCCCGGTGCCGGGCCAGCGTCACGCTCCCGAGGCCGAGCGCGACCAGCACCGCGAGCAGCAGCAGGCCAGCGCTGACGAGCAGGAGAACCGTTCCGCTCCCGCGCTCGTCGGTGAGGCGGGCCGCTGGCCCCGGGGTCACGGCACACCCTCCGACACCGCGTGGGCCTGGGCGCGCACGGGCAGCGAGAAACCCGGGAGGACCCGGACACTGGCTCGCACCAGGACCGCGACCTGGCCACCCGCAGTGCGCACACTCACCGTCGCGCCGGCCGGTGCCACGGCCTGCCCGGCTCGCTGGGCGGCAGCTGGGTCATCCCCGCGGGCCGCGCTCCTCGCTGCCACCCGCGCGGCGTCCACGCACTGGAGCTCGGCGACACCCACGGCCACCGCGCGCAGGGACACGACGAGCAGCAGGACGAGGGCAGGCAGCAGCACCGCCAGCTCGGCGGTCACCATGCCGCTCGTCCCGCTGACCCGCCGCACCCCGATCGCCTACAGCCCGAGCCCGAGCGCGTGAGCCACCAGCTTCATCAGCAACGACAGCACGTCGTGACTGGTGAGGAGCTTGAGCAGCACCCCGGCGAAGCCGCACGCGGCCACTGTCCCGACGGCGTACTCCGCTGTCGTCATCCCTGCCTCGTCAGCCAGGCGGCGGCGCAGCTGCGCGCCCCGTGGGCCCGGAGCGCTGCCCTCGATGGAAACCATGTGTCCTCCTCAGCCTGCGGCGGCAGCCGGCCGCCCGGCTCACCCGGATCGGGTGAGGTCACCAGGCTGTGTGCCGGCCGGCTCCCTCAGCGGGCTCGATACATGTCTGGGGATGCCCGCTCGGCCGGGACCCGGGCTGTGGACATGGCGGTTGTCGCGCACCCCGGGCGTCACCGCGACGCCGTACTCGCCAGCCCGAGAACCAGCGGCACGACGGCGAGCAGTACGAAGGCCGGCAGGAAGCACAGGACCAGCGGGGCGACGACGTGCACGCCCGCCCTGCGAGCCCGTTCGGCCGCTGCGGCGGCATGCTCCGCGCGGAGGTCGCCCGCCAGCCGACCGAGAGCGGCGCCCGCACCTGCGCCGTGGAGTTCGGCGCGGGCGGCGGCGCGCGCCACCCGCCCGAGGGCCGGATCTGGGCCCAGCGCCTGGGCGGCGTCGCCGCCCAGCCGCAGCGCGGCTGCAGCCCGACTGAAGGGGGCCGCCACCTCGGGCACCGCGCGAGACGCAGCATCGAGCGAGTCGGGCAACGTGGCCCCGGCCCCCAACGCGGCGGCCAGCAGATCAACGGCGAAGGCGAGCCCGTTGGGAGGGACCGCCGTCGTGGCCGGGTGCTGACGCAGCAGCAGCCAGCGAGCGCCGAGGGAGAGCACCAGCCCGAGACCCAGTCCAGTGCCGGCAGGGAACATCGCGAGCGGACTGACAAGCAGGGCCAGCACCAGCGCGCGGCGGCCACGGGAGAGCGTCCGGTGCGGGGAGACCTGGCCGGGGCCGGCGACGGCCGCCAGCCGCAACGAGGCCCGCAGCCGCCGGGAGTACCCGGGCCACGCCACCGCCCCTGAAGCGCACAGGCCGGCGAGAAGGATCGGCCCGCTCATCCCACCGCCCTGCGCCGGATCGCCCGGCACCACAGCAGCCCCGCGGCCTCGAGCCCTGCAGCGACTGCGAAGCAGGCCAGACCAGGCCGCGTCCTCACCAGCACGTGCAGCGTGTCCGCACCGAGCGCACCGCCCATGAGGAGACCGACCAGCGGCAGGCCGGCGAGCAGCCGGGTGGTGGCCAGGGCAGGCGCGAGCTCGACCTCGACCGCTCGCCGGGACCGGGTCTCGGCACGGATCGCCGCGCCCACCCGGTCAACGAGCTGAGCCGCGGCCGCGCCGGTCTGCTCGCTCAATGCCCCCACCGCGTTGAGCGCGCGCAACGCCTCCGCACCCGGCAGGTCCGCTGCGAGGACGAGCGCGTGGCGTACGTCCGCCGCCTCCGTGAGCCGCCCCGCCAGCTCGCCCGCCGTCCCCGCCGCCGCTCGTCGGACCGCGACTTCCCAGACCGATCCCGCCGCGAGCTCCGCCGCCACTGCGTCCACGAGCTCGCAGACCTCGAGCCTTCGCCGGGCCTGACGGCGACGGCTGCCCCGCGCGGCACGGGGCCGGTCGCCGCCATCGGTCCCACGGAGGGGCCGCCGCAGAGGTCGCCGCACCAGCCGCCGCCGCTCCGCCCAGGTGCTCAGCGCCCCCGACCAGCCCAACACGGCGAGCACCGCGCACGAAGCCGCCAGGGCGGTCACCGATGCAGCACCGACCGCAGCTGCGCGGCCCCCGGCCCGGGCAGCAGGCGCCCGGATGCATCCGAGCGCATGGCGGTGACGACCTCCACCAGACCGGACGGGCCCCTGCTCAGCACCGCGACCTCCGCGACCCCGCGCTCACCACTGGGCCGCCGCGCGAGGTGCACCACGAGGTCCACCGCTGCACCGAGCTGGCTGTGGGCAGCCTCGCGGGGAAGGCCGGCGGCACCGGCCAAGGCCTCCACCCGGGAGGGCAGTTGCGCCGGCTCGTTGGCGTGCACGGTGCCGCACCCGCCCTCGTGCCCGGTGTTGAGCGCCGCCATGAGGTCAACCACCTCGCCGCCGCGCACCTCACCCACGACCAACCGGTCCGGCCGCATCCGCAGCGCCTGGCGCACCAGGTCCCGCAGCACGACGGCTCCCGCGCCCTCCACGTTGGCCGGCCGAGCCTCCAGCCGCACCACGTGGGGATGGGTCGGCCTGAGCTCCCGGCAGTCCTCCACCACCACGATGCGCTCGCGCTCGGGAACGCAGGACAGCAATGCGGACAGCACCGTGGTCTTCCCCGAACCCGTCCCGCCCGTGACGAGGAACGCGGCGCGTGAGGCCACCACCGCCCGCAGCAGCTCGGCGGTCTCCGGGTGGACCAGCTCATCGAGCTCGAAGCCACGCCGCCTGGGCAGACGAAGCGACAGGCAGCTGCCGGGGGAGGCGACGGGTGCGAGTACGGCGTGCAGCCGGGTGCCGTCGGGCAGCCGGGCATCCACCCAGGGCACCGCGTCGTCGAGTCGGCGGCCGGCAGCTGCGGCGAGCCGTCGGGCCAGCCGCGCCACAGCGGCGTCGTCCTCGAAGCGCACGTCGGCCCGCTCGAGACCGGCGCCGCGGTCGCGCCACACGTCTGCGGGACCGTTCACCAGCACGTCCGTCGTCTCGTCGTCGGCGACCAGCGCCTCGAGCGGACCGAGACCGGTGAGCTCTGCGCAGACCGCGGCCACCAACGCAGCCAGCTCGTCGCCGGCGCACATGACCCGCTCCGCCCGGGCGGCGTCGGCGACCCGCCGCGGAGTCACCGGCCCTCCTTCGTCCAAGACCCGCGACCGCACCGCAGCGACGAGGCCACCGGGCGGGTAGCCGTTCACCCCAGCAGCTCCCTGGCCGCCCGCACCCAACTCCGCCCAGGACGTCCGCCCAGCCCAGGGGGTCGGCTCTCGACGGCCAACCTGGCCGCGACCGGCAACTCGAGCGACCGGCTGACCAGGTCCTGGTCCAGCCCACCGCCGCAGCGCAGCAGGATCACTCGCACCCGCGTCGCCAGCCCCGCGAACGTCGCCCCCACCCGCGTCGCCGCCAGCACTCCTGACACGTCGTCAGCGACCAGGAGCAGCAGGTCGTCGAGGCGCAGTCCCGCCTCGCGAACGACACCGGCGGCGGTCCTGGCCAGATCCAGGATCACCGCGCCGCCGTCAGCGACTCCGGAGCCCACGACGGCACCGAGCGCAGCGGCCGGCAGCTCGCTGCCGTCGTGCGCGAGCACGGCCACGTCGTCCATGGCGGGCAGCGCCGACCTCAGAGTCGCGGCGCTCACCCTCCCTCGCGAGCCGGCCAGGCTCCCCCAGCGCGGACCGGGCTCCGTCTCGATCCCCAGCACCACGTCGAGCCCGCTGCCGAGCGGGTCGCAGTCCACCAGCAGGCTGGGCGCCACGGCGAGGGCGCAGGCCGCGGAAAAGGTGGAGGCGCCGAGGCCACCCGTGGCGGCCACCACGCCGATCACCCGGCCCGCCCGTTCGGGGACCTCCGCAGCGAGCAGCTCCTGCACCACCCGGCCCTCATCGGCCGGGAGCTCTGCCACCCCGCGGGCCCCCGACTCCAAGGCGGCGGTGAGCAGCTCGACCGAGACCGGCTCCCGGGTCACGACCAGAAGCCCGGCGGATCCGGGCGCCACCGGCAGCATCTCCGGCCCAGCCAGCACCAAGCGAGCCGCTGCGGGCACCTCGCGGTGCGACGACCCCGTGGAGACAGGCACGGCCGCGATCAGCGCGAGCCGTCCCAGCTCGTCGGCGAGCTCGGAATCGGCAGTGAGGATGTGCGCGGCGGCCACGCTGCTGAGCGTGGGCGACCAACAGGGCCGCCGTACTCGCCGGAAGATGATCTGTGGACCGTCCCAGCAAGGGCTGGGGAAACATTCGCGGACATGGGACGACCCCCGCCGGGGGGGATGGCGGGGGCCGTCACAGGTGGCCCGGCCCCGGGGGGGAGAGGGCCGGACCAGCCCAGGTCACGAGGGTCGCCCCCCGCGATTCCGGCTACCTCCCCACCCTCAGAGGGCCTAAACCGAGGAGTCGGGACGAGTTTTCGGCGACGTATGTTGCTCGGGTGCAGACGCGAGCCGCGGCGTTCTTCGACCTCGACAAGACGATCATCGCCAAGTCGAGCACGCTGGCCTTCGGCCGGCCGTTCTTCCACGGCGGGCTGATCAACCGGCGGGCGGTGCTCAAGAGCACCTACGCGCAGTTCGTCTACCTGCTCGGCGGCGCCGACGGGGACCAGATGGACCGGATGCGTGACTACCTCAAGGCGCTGTGCACCGGATGGGACGCCGAGCAGGTGAACCAGATCGTCGACGAGGCACTGCACGACCTGATCGACCCGCTCATCTACGACGAGGCCGCAGCCCTCATCGAGGAGCACCACGACGCCGGACGCGACGTCGTGATCGTCTCGACCAGTGGCGCCGAGATCGTCGAGCCGATCGGCATCATGCTCGGCGCCGACCGTGTGATCGCCACCCGCATGGTGGTGGCCGACGGGCGCTACACCGGCGACATCGAGTTCTACGCCTACGGCCCGCACAAGGCGACGGCCATCACCGAGCTGGCGTCGCAGGCTGGCTACGACCTCGCCGCCAGCTACGCCTACAGCGACTCGGCGACCGACCTGCCGATGCTCGAGGTGGTCGGGCAGCCGCACGTGGTGAACCCGGACAAGGCGCTGCGGCGGGAGGCGGCTGAACGTGGCTGGCCGATCCTGGAGTTCCGCCGGCCCGTGTCGCTGCGCGACCGGCTGGGGCGGCTGAGCGCGCCCTCACCGCGCATGGCAGGTGCCGCGGTCGGTGCCGGCATGGTGGCCGGGGTTGCCTGGTGGGTCACCCGCCGTACCCGTCGCGGAAGTGGCGCCTGACGCCATCGGGGGGTTGGCAGCGCGCCGGATAAGGAGTACCAAGGAAGCAGGCGCTCGTCACCAGACGGGCACCAGCACGGAAGCCAGGCACCCACGCGCAACCAGCCATGTGAGGCCGTCGAGACGGGCACGACCCGATCCGACACAACGAGGGTGCACGCTTGGTAACCCGGCGTCCGTGCCAGCAGGCGGCGTCCCGCGCGGTGGGACGCCGTCAGCATGT